>JBBDRM010000156.1 GCA_040905475.1 Actinomycetota bacterium | reverse complement strand
GACGCCGCGAATATCCGCGACGAGCGCGAACTCTCCGTTCGCGCGCTCGAGCCATCCGAGTTGATCGCCATCGAAGTCCGCGTCTGACGCGATGACCACCGACGAGACCCCGCACCCACCCGAGACGCCGGAGTTCGGGCACGTGGTGCCCGGGGGCCCGACGCACTCCTACGACACCGTCGACGGGTTCCGGGTCAAGAAGTTTTCGGTGGGGCCGTACGACAACAACGTGTACGTGCTGTCGTCGGACGGCGAGGCGCTGCTCGTCGACGGCGCCAACGACGCCGACCGGATCCTTGCCGAGCTGGAAGGGCTTCGGGTGAAGGGCATCGTCCAGACGCACGGCCACTTCGACCATGTGCAGGCCCTGGAACGTTTGCTGGAGGAGCTCGACGTCCCCGTGCACGCGCACGGGGGTGATCGCATCCCGGTCCCCACCGAGCACATCGGCGAAGGAGACACGCTCGAGGTCGGCGGCGTCACGGTTCGAGCGCTGCATACGCCGGGACACACACCCGGCTCGGTTTCGTTGGTCGGCGGGCCGTTCCTGTTCTCCGGCGACACCCTCTTCCCCGGCGGGCCGGGCAACACGGATGGGGATCCCAAGCGATTCGCGCAAGTCATGACCTCGCTCGGCCGTCTGTTCGCACTGCCCGACGAGACGCGAGTGTGCCCGGGTCACGGACTCGACTCGTTCATCGGGCGGGAGCGCCCGTACGTCGAGACGTGGCGGCGGCGAGCCTGGTAGGGCCGCCTAAACGGACGGCTTCGCTTGCTCGGGCTCCCAGTCGCGAACCGCCTCCGCGACCTTCACCAGAACCGTCGCCAGCCCGGCCACGCCGAGCAGCCTCAATACCGGATGCCGCCGGACGATGGGGGAACGAGCGATCACCGGGGCGACGGCAATGACACCCATGGACAGCTTGGACCGAAGCTCCTTGCCGCGCGGCGACGCGAGATAGGTCACGGCGTCGTTGATCACGTGTTCGACATCCTCGCGAACGTCCGCAGCCACGTCGCCGATGGATTGGACCACGGAGAAAGCCGGCTGCTTCTGGTCAGCCGGCTTTCTCCGTGGAGACGTTTCGGCCACTAGATCGCGGCACCCCGGCGGCCGGTGGCCGCTCGGTAAACGAGCAAGGCGACGATCGCACCGATGATCGATCCGATTATCCCGGACGGCTCGATGTCGGCGTCGCCCTTGTAGAACAAGCTTCCGAGGAACCCTCCGACGAACGAGCCGACGATCCCGAGCACGATCGTTCCGAGCACGCCCATCCCGTCGCGGCCGGGCACGACGGCCCGGGCGACGAACCCTGCGATGAGTCCGATGATGAGCCAGTAGACGATGTTCATGGTCGCCTCCTTGAGAGCCGTTGACGCGTTGTTCAGTGTTACCCCGCCGGGCGACGGGTCAATCGCGCGTGCGCGGTCGCTTGAGCCTTTCCGGAACGCCATCCCGACGAGCGGAACAACGCGAGTCCCAGAACTCCCTCCAGCGTCCTGATCGTCCGGGATAGGCACCAAGACTAGTAGGATCATGGTCCAAGATCATGGTCCGTTCATGTTACGATGACGTCATGGACTCGATCGCGATCTCGAAGTTCAAGGCGACCTGTCTTGCTGCATTGGAACGCGTCCGAGAGACCGGAAAGCCCCTGCTGGTTACCCGCCGGGGTGTTCCCATCGCTCAGGTGCTTCCGCCGCCACCGAGATCCGCCACGCGCACGGGGTTCGGGTCGATGCGTGGAACCGCCGAGGAGCTCGACGACATCATCGAGCCGCTGATGACCGAGGATTGGGAAGCCCTCGGGTGACGGCTCACCGCGCCGCGGCGCGCAACACGGCGGGACTGCTGCTCGACACCCACATCTGGTTCTGGTACCTGACCGGCTCCCGACGGTTGCCGGCGGGTGTGCGTCGTGCGATCGATCGTTCGGCGGAGCCCCCATGGCTCTCGCCGATCTCGATCTGGGAGCTGGGCGTCCTTACCGGTCGTGGGCGCGTCAGGCTCGATGTGCCTCTCCGCCGCTGGATCGCAGACGCACGAGAAGCCTTTCCCCTCCAAGATGCGCCCCTCAACGACGAGATCGCTCTGAGGAGTCTCGAGATATCGCTGCCTCATCGCGATCCCGCCGATCACTTCCTCGCTGCCACGGCGCTCGTCTACCACCTAACCTTGGCGACGCTGGACGATCGTCTCATCGAAGCGGATTGGCTGCCTACTCGCTCCACCTGATCGCTGGAGGCGACTCCCTCGCACGGCTCAAGCTGTCGCCTTGCGGAAGGCCATCCGCGCAAGGGTCATCCCGCCGATCGCGACGCCGACGAGGAACAACGTGGCCCGGCCGAGCTGGCCCCAATCGATCGCGGTGGATAGCGTCCGGTTCTCGACGACGCCGACCATAAGGTTCCGCGAGGCGTCGACGGCGTACGCAACCGGGTTGAACTTCCCGAACGTTGCGATCCAGCCGGGCAGGACATCCTTCGGTACGAGGGCCGGCGACAGGAACAGCAACGGGAAGAGGAAGAAGTTGACGATCATCAGCGTCGCTTCGGTGCTCTTGGTGCGCAGCGCCGCCACGTTCGACAAGGCCGCGAGGCCGATGCCGAAGATCACGGCAAGCAGAAGCGCCGCCAGCACGCCGAGCGGCCCGTGGACGAACCGCACGCCGAGCGCCATGGCGAGCAGAACCATGAACAGGCCCTGGATGAACATCCGGGCGCCGTCGGCGAGCGCGCGGCCCATCAGGATCGCCATGCGGTTGATCGGCGCGATGAGGAACTTGTCGAACAGGCCGACCTCGATGTCG
>JBBDRM010000155.1 GCA_040905475.1 Actinomycetota bacterium | reverse complement strand
GGCGGTTTGGCCGCCTCCTCGTCGTTGGAACTCCTTCCCAGGTGGGGACGTGCGAAAAGCTCGGGCGGAGCTCGGTCTCCTGCGGCCGGCTGGCGTATCCTGGCCGGCGATGCGATTCGGCGTCACGATCTTCCTGACCGACCGCTCGATCGGCCCCGCCGAGATGGCGCGTGAGGCCGAGGCGCGCGGATTCATTTCGCTGTTCCTCCCCGAGCACACTCACATCCCGACGAGCCGCGCGACGCCGGCGCCGATGGGGGAGCCGCTCCCCGAGCAGTACCGCCGCACGCTGGATCCGTTCGTTGCGCTCACCGCGGCCGCCGCGACGACCCAGAGGCTGAAGCTCGGCACCGGGATCTGTCTCGTCGCGCAACGCGATCCGATCGTCACGGCCAAGGAGGTCGCGACGCTCGATCTCGTTTCCGGCGGCCGGTTCGTGTTCGGCATCGGATTCGGGTGGAACGTCGAGGAGATCGAGGATCACGGCGTTACGTATCCCGAGCGTCGTGAGGTCGGCCGCGAGCGGGTGCTCGCTATGAAGCGGCTCTGGACCGAGGAGGAAGCGTCGTTCGACGGGAAGTACGTGCGCATCGAGCCATCGTGGGCGTATCCCAAGCCCGTCCAGAAGCCGCACCCGCCGGTGTGGATCGGCGGCGCCGGCGGGCCGGTGCTCTTCCGTCACATCGCCGAGTACGGCGACGGGTGGATGCCCATCGGTGGGAGGGGTGTTGCGAAGAACCTCGACGCGCTCCGCGCTGCGGTGACGGACGCAGGTCGCGATCCTGCGAGCGTCCGCGTCGTGCCGATGGGCACGATCCCGGAGCCCGGCAAGCTCGAGTACTTCGCGTCGCTCGGGCTCGACGAAGTCATCCTGAACGTGCCGACCGGAACCGCCGACGAGGTTCTTCCGTTCCTCGACCGCAACGCGAAGGCCGTCGAGCAGTTCGTTTCGTAGCCTTCAGTGGCCCCCGACCGTCACGGTTCCTTCCATGCCGGCGTCACGATGGCCGGGGATCGAGCAGTAGAACTCGTACGTGCCAACCGGCGCGTCCAGCGTGAACACCTTGGTCTCGTTCGCTTCCACGGCGATCTTCAGCTTGAGCGCATCGATCGTGAAGTCGTGTGCCAGAGGGTCGCCGTTCGCGAACGTGATCTTTGCACCGGGCGAAACCATGAGCTGCTTCGGGTCGAAGGCGATGTTGGCCGCCTTCAGGGTCAGACCGCCGGCGCTCGACCCACCACCGCCCGGCGTGATCGCTTTGGGCCTCGAGCCGGAGACGGTGCCGCTCGCCGTCGCGATGCCTCCGTCGAACGGGCTCGCCAACACGGGATAGTCCTCCGGTGTCGGTGGAGCGTCGCTCGCGACACTGATCACACCCAGCGCGCCCAACCCCGTGTACGCGAACGAGTGGTTCACGAACGGGTACTGGCCCTCGTCGGGGATGCTGAGCTCGAACATCGCGCCGCCGCCGGGGGCGACGTTCCACGTCTGGATGCCGTTGAGCACATTGGTGGGGTTGCCGTCCGGATAGACATGATCGAACAAGGCGCCGATGACGTGGAAGGCGTTCGTAAGCGTCGGGCCCGCGTTCATCACCCACAGCCTGATCAGCTCGTTCGGCCGCGCCACCAGCGGCTGGTCGAGATGCAGGTTGCTCCGGCCGTTGAAGACCACGTGGCTCGGCTCGGCGGCCGTCATGGCGGCGACGTTGCCTTCGAGCGCTCCCTTGACGGCCCGTGTGCCAGCATAGAACTCGCTCGACACGAGGACGTACTCGCGCGCGCGGGGGAGCGGATCCTTGGGTTCGACGATGATCGCCCCGTACATGCCGTTGGCGATGTGATGCAGCACCGGTGGGACGCCGCAGTGGTACATGAACACGCCGGGGAACCTCGCCACCCAATCGAACGTCAGCGACTTCCCCGGTGCGACCGGGACGTAGTTGACGTTCCACGGCGTCTGGGCGGCGTGGAAGTCGATCGAGTGCGACAGATTCACCGTGCTCTTGTTCGTGAGCGTGAAGCGAACGGTGTCTCCCTGGGTCACGCGGATCACCGGCGCCGGCGTTGAGCCGCCGAAGGTCCAAACCCGGTACTTCACCCCCGGCGCGATCTCTTGGACCGTCTCGATCGCGTCGAGGTTGACCTCGACGATCTTTCCGGAGCCGTTCCCGACGGTCCGGTAGGCGGAGTCGACCGCTTTGGTGCTGGCCTGAGGGCCGCAGGCGGCAAGGGCCAAAGCCAAACCGGCTCCCGCGGCGATCCGTACCAGGATCTTGGACTTCATCTTGGATTTCCTCCTCGAACTCTTCGGACCCATCACTGAACCACGACGGCCGTGACCATCCCGTGCATCCCGTGCTCGGATTCTGCGTGGGAGAGCACGTGGCAATGGAACGCCCACACGCCCGGGTTGTCCGCCTTGAACAGAACGTCGAACCGTTCGCCGGGTGCGATGGTCAGCGTGTCCCTGTAGAACGGCATCGGCACGGGGAAGCCGTCCGCGGCGATCACCTTGAAATGGAACCCATGCAGGTGCATGGGGTGCAGCAGCTGACCCTCGTTCATGAACCGCACGAGGATGTCTTGACCTTTGTTCGCAACGATCGGAGCCGTAGCCGGGAAGCCCTTGCCGTTGATCGTGTACCCGAGCGGTCCGTCGCCCAGAACCATCGTCTGCTCGACATCCCAGTCTTTCCGCTCCGGCTCGACGATGAGCGCGCCGAGCAGCCCCTTGCCCACCTGGATCGTGGCGTTGTGGTGCGAGTGATACATGTGCGTTCCCGGCTCGTCGACGACGGTGAACTCGTAGGTGAAGGAGTGGCCCGGCTGAACCGGAGGTTGCGTGATGTAGGGGACGCCGTCCATCGCGTTTGGCAGAGTGACGCCGTGGAGGTGGACGCTGGTCGACTCCTCGAGCAGGTTATGGAGCACCACCCGGACCTTGTCGCCCTTGCGAACCCGGATCTCGGGGCCGGGGATCTGGGCGTTGTAGGCGAACGCGTCGACGAACTGGCCCGGGGAGACCTCCCACCGGATCGCCTTGGCGGTCACGTCGAAGACCTTGAACCCGTCGACGAGGGTCGGTTGGAGGACTCGACCGCCGACGCCCTGCGTTTTGGCGGGGAAGGCCTTGATCCCGGCTTCGTGCGCCCGATCGATCTCTGCCGAGGTCATCGCACCGGTCTGAGTCGCGACCGGCGACTTGGCGGCCTCAGTCACGGTGAGCGTGCTCTCCATGCCGGCCCCTCGATGCCCTGCGATGGTGCACCACAGCGTGTACGTGCCGGCCCGAAGAGAGCGGATGTCGATCGTGTCGTACGAACTCGTGCCGAGCTCCCGCGTCGAATAGGTCCTTCCGGCGACGTCGATGGCCATCGCGTGGGGGACCTTTCCGTCGTTCTGCACGTGGAGGCGCACCGGCCCGGCCTTCGCCTCTCCGATCGCGGTGATCGTGAAGTCTCCCAGGGAGACGTGAACGATCGACGGCTCGCCGGCCCTACCGTCGGTGCCGCTGCAAGAGGCGATCAGCAGGGTCAGAACGGACAGCGCCACGACGACTTCCAGCGCACGCTTTCGATGATCCATGTCGTTCCTCCTCGAAGGGTTCGCCATCGAGATTCGGGCAGAAGCGACGTTCGGGCCAGGGTCGACCGGCCCGTCCGCGATGGGCCGATGCGCCCTGCATATGGACGGACCGGGGGGCGAGGCCGCCGTCCCGCTCGGGGTCGCGCTATCGTTTCCGGCGAATGAAAGGAGAGTGATGAGGTGAAGCTCACGCTCACTCCCGCGGCCGGGACCGGGCAGGCTCCGGCTCTGGTCATCCTCTCACTGGCCCTCGCGAGCTGAGCGGCAGGGCCCAACCTCCAGCGCAGCGTCCCGGACCCGAGCGGCGACGTGGCAGGCTTTTGGCTCGGGCTCTGGCAGGGCATCATCGCCCCGATCACGTTCTTCATCTCGTTGTTCGTCGACTCGGTCAACGTCTACGAGATCCACAACAGCGGGAACTGGTACAACTTCGGCTTCGTGCTCGGAGCAGGCATCCTTCTGGGCGGCGGCGCTGCCGGCACACGCAAACAGAGAAACTGAGCCGGCAGGCCCATCACCGCGGCGGACGGTCAGCGCAGGCGCTCGATCTCGCGCGGGACCTCTGGGGCAGGGGCGAAAGCCGTTACGGCACCAAGATGACCGCGGTCTTCTTGAGGTGCCGCACGACGTGCTCGGAGACGCTGCCGAGGAGGCGGTCGAGCCCGCCCACGCCGCGGCGGCCGAGCACGATCAGGTCCGGCTGCCATTCTTCGGCGGCGGCGACGATCTCGTCCGTCGGGTTCCCGAACCGGTGAGCGACCGTCGGACCGAAACCCGCCTGCTCGAGGGCCACGCGTCCGCCATGCGTGGCGCGCTCGACCTCATCGCGTACCCGCGCGGTGGCCTCACGTTCTCCCGGCGCGTTCTCGCCGGGTACGAGGGAACCCGGGTACAGGTGATACGAGAGCACGGTCAGCAGGCGAACCTCGTCCCGGTCTTGCTGGAGGATCCGGGCGGCCATCCGGCAGGCTGCGGTGGCGGCCTCGGAACCATCCGTTGCGATCAGAACCTTCATGCGGCCCTTCCCCCACTCGCCCGGCCGGTCGTCCGCCACACCGTCATGATCAACGCCGGAAGGATCCCGGCCGCGGCAACCAGCGCCCATTCTCTCAGGGTGGGGGACACCGTTCCGAAAACGGGTTGCAGCGCCGGCAGACCGACCACGAGCACCTGTAGCCCGATCCCGGTTCCCACGGCTCCAAGCAACCACGGGTTCCACCGGACGCGCCGCCCGCCGTTGGTGTGCCGAACCGCGTATGCGTAGAGAAGGTGCGCCGTCATGAGAACCGAGAACATCGTGGAACGAGCCTGGATCCAAGGTTCGTGCCACGCGAAGCGCACGATCATCAGGCTTGCCACGGCCGCGCCCGCGATGAGTACGGCACGGGCGAGCAGGCGGCCGAGCTTGGGGAGCGAAAGCAGATGGTCGGCGCGCGGGCGCGGCGGACGAGCCATCAAGCCGGGATCTACCGCATCGATCCCGAGTGCGAGCGCAGGGAACCCATCGGTGAGGAGGTTGATCCACAAAAGCTGGAGCGGCAGGAGCGGCACGCCGAGCCCGGGGAAGAACACGAGGCCGGTCACGACGACGAGGATCTCCGAAAGGTTGCCTGCGACCAGATACTCCACAACCTTCCGTATGTTGTCGTAGATCCCGCGACCCTCACGGACGGCGGTGACGATCGTGGCGAGGTTGTCGTCCGTCACCACCATGTCGGCCGCCTCACGGGCGACGTCGCTCCCCGAACGCCCCATCGCAACGCCGATGTCGGCCCGCCGGAGCGCCGGCGCATCGTTCACGCCGTCGCCGGTGACGGCGACGACCTGACCTCGCTTCTGAAGCGCGACGACGAGCGCGAGCTTCTCGTCGGGATCGACGCGTGCGTAAACGGAGGCGCTCAGCGGGTCGTCCGGGATCCCGGCTGCACGCAGATCCGAGCCGGTGACCGCAGGGACGTCGGAAGAAGCGATGCCCACCTCCGCCGCCACGGCTCGAGCGGTGCCGGGATGATCGCCGGTAACCATCAGGATCCGGAGGCCGGCCGCGGCCGCTTCGGCCACGGCACCCCCGGCCTCGGGGCGGACCGGGTCGCGCAGCGCTGCCAATCCCACCAGGACGAGATCGTGCTCGGCTGAGGAGGGGTCGCCCGGGACGGTGTCGACAACCTTCCGGGCGAGGGCGAGCACGCGGGATCCGGTCGCTGCCGCGCGCTCGGCCGTTTCGAGCGCCGCCCGCGCGGCCTCGTCCGTCAGGGGGAGCTCATCCGCTCCCGACATGATCCGACCGCAGAGGGGCACGACGACCTCCGGCGCGCCTTTCATCGTCATCAGTGCCTTCGAGCCGAAGGCGTGGACGGTCGTCATGCGCTTGCGCGTGGAGTCGAATCCCACCACGGCGAGGCGTGGACTCCCGGCACGGATCCGTTCGCATCTCTCGCGGCCGACGCCGCGCAGGAGCGCGATCTCCATCGGATCCCCGGTCGGTGGATCGATCGTTGCGTCGTTGTTGAGGGCAAGGACCGCAGCGACGCTATCGGCGACGGCGTCGGGCAAGTTCTCGAGCGCGCCGGCGAAGCATCCCGATGCCCAGATCGAATCGAGGCGCATCGTGTTCTCGGTCAGCGTCCCGGTCTTGTCGGTGAGGATCACTGTGGTCGAGCCGAGCGTTTCCACGGCGGGGAGACGGCGCACGATCGCCCCGTGTCCGGCCATGCGCCTGACCCCCAGAGCGAGACCAACCGTGACCACGGTCGGGAGCCCTTCGGGCACCGCCGCGACGGCCAGCGCCGCAGCAGACAAGAAGGCCTGCTCCGCCCCGTCCGCCGTGAATCCCAGGCGAAGCATCGTCAAGCCGAAGACCGCGAAGGCAACGCCGACCGCAACCGCGCCGAGCCTCCCCGTCAACCGGCGGAGCTCTCGCTGCAGCGGTGTCTGAGGCTCGCGCTCGTCGAGTCCTTTGGCGATCGCGCCGAACCTGGTGTCCGCGCCGGTTCGGGTCACGACGGTCGCTCCCGAGCCGTGAACGACGAGCGTTCCCGAGAACACCATCCAGGGTTGCTCGCCGGTACCGGCGCCGTCGACGCGTACGGCGCCGGGATCCTTCGCGACGGGGAGCGACTCCCCGGTCAACATCGATTCGTCCACCTCGAGCGAATGGGCATCGACGACGAGGGCGTCCGCCGGTATCCGGTCGCCGGCGGTCAACAGGACGACGTCTCCGGGGACGACGTCGGCTGCGGGTACCTCTTCGACCCGGCCGCCGCGGCGCACAACCGCTCTGGGGGTCTCCATCTTCCTGAGCGCCTCCAGGGCGTTCGCGGCTTTGCCTTCCTGGACGAATGCGATCGTCGCGTTCGCCGAGACGATGGCGAGGATCGCTAGCGAGTCCACCCGCTCTCCAAGGCCGAACCAGGTTACGGCCGCGGCCGCGAGGAGGAGGAGGGCCATAGGCTCGAGGAACTGTCGCCCGGCTCGGTGGAACCAACCCTCTCGCCGCGGCGGGGGAAGCTCGTTGCGGCCGAAGCGGCCGAGCCGCGAGAGGGCTTCCGCCGGCTCCAGGCCCCGCCGAACAGCTTCCGTAAGGTTCGTTTCCGCGATCGGGCGGACGTTTGCCTCCGGCACCGATTCGGTCGTCTGCATCTATGACCTCTCGTACGAAAGTTACGGGGAAGGGTCGGCGAAGCGCACGGCGACCACCCCCGGCGTGCTTCGGGCAAGGAGCTCGACGAGCTTGCGCGCCGAGACGTCATCGGGGCCGGTGAGCGTCACGATGCCGTCCGCAACAGAGGCCGCGAAGCGACCCAGGAGCATTACCTCGTCGTCCAGACGATCCTGCAGCTCCGCCTCGATGCTCGCGTCGCTGCGGGCGAGGACCTTGAGGACGTCTCTCCGGCTGAGCATGCCGACCACGCGCGATCCTTCGACGACGGGTACCCGCTTGATGCGATCTTCGAGCATGAGGCGAACGATGTCGGTGACGTCGGCGTCCGGCGTGACGGTTATCACGTCGCGGGTCATCACCTGGCCGGCGGTTTCGGGGATCGGGCCTTCGCGCCGGGGCATCGGGATGAGGTGCCGTCTCGGGTCGGGATCTGCCTGGAGGGTGACGACATCGGCTTCGGTCACGATGCCCACGAGGTCGCCCGTATCGTCGACCACCGGAACGGCGCTGATGTCGTTGTCGACGAGGAGTCCGGCCAGCTCCTTGAGGCTCGCCCCGGGCGTGACTTGGATGACCGGGGTCGTCATGATGTCCTTCGCCTTCATCGGACCCACCTCCGATCCAACCGTAACCGCCCACTTCCCCGATCGACAGGCCGAGTGGCAGGATGGGTAAGGGACTTCCGGCCCTTCGATCGCGGGTCCGAAAGGCGGAGAGTGTGACGTGAACACATTTCCCTCGGATCGCGAGGCCGACGTCGTCCTGCGCGACGGTTCGACGGCTCACGTCCGGCCGATACGCCCCGAGGACGAACCGGGGATGCTCGCATTTCTCAAGGGGTTGTCTCAGCAGGCCGTCATCTTCCGATTCTTCTCCGGCGGCGTGAATCTGGAATCGATGGCGCGATGGTCGGTCGACGTCGATCATCGCGATCGGTTCGGGCTGGTTGTGACGATCGGTCCTGGATCCCGGGTTGCCGCTCACGCGTCGTACATCCGCACGGAGAGCGACCGCGCCGAGATCGGTCTGGAGGTGGCCGACGACTTTCAGGGACACGGCCTCGGGACGATCCTCATCGGTCATCTCGCCGAGGCGGCCGCGGCGAACGGGATCGCGGTGTTCGAAGCGAAGGTGCTCGCCGAGAACCACCGCATGATCGATGTTTTCCGTGAGATCGGATTCCCCATCCAGATGCGCTCCGAGCCCGGGCAGATCGCGTTCGAGTTCCCAACCGAGCTGACGGCGGAAGCGCGTGAGCGATTCGAAGGCCGCGAGCAGACGGCCGCAGTCGCGGCGTTGCGGACGTTCCTCGCACCCCGCTCGGTCGCCGTCGTCGGCGCGTCCCGTCGGCGCGGCACGATCGGAGGCGAGATCCTGCACAACCTCGTCGCCGATGGGTTCAACGGTCCCGTCTTCCCGGTGAACCCGAAAGCGGAGGTGGTCCAGTCGATCATCGCCTACCGCTCGGTCGAGGACGTTCCCGGCCCGCTTGATCTGGCCGTGATCGTCGTGCCCGCCGCGGCCGTCGTCGAGGCCGCCCTCGAGTGCGCACGGAAAGGGGTGCGCGCGCTGGTCGTCATCTCATCCGGGTTCGCGGAGGTCGGCGAGGAGGGGATCGAGCGTCAGCGCGAGCTTCTGCGGGTCTGCCGCGATTCCGGGATGCGCCTCATCGGACCGAACTGCATGGGCATCCTCAACACGGCGCCCGAGGTCCGTCTCAACGCCACCTTCGCGCCCACCTTCCCACCTCACGGCCGGGTCGGATTCCTCTCACAGTCGGGCGCGTTGGGGCTCGCGGTCATGGACTACGCGTCCACGCTTGGGCTCGGTCTCTCGTCCTTCGTTTCGGTGGGAAACAAAGCCGATATCTCGGGCAACGACCTCATCCAGTATTGGTCGGACGACGAGGAAACAGATCTGATCCTTCTCTATCTCGAGTCGTTCGGGAATCCACGGAAGTTCGCGCGCCTTGCTCGCCGGATCGCACGCGAAAAACCCATCGTCGCGGTCAAGAGCGGACGATCCCAAGCCGGCGCCCGGGCCACGTCGTCGCACACGGGAGCGTTGCTGCAAGCTTCGGACGTCACCGTCGACGCGCTGTTCCGGCAGGCCGGCGTCGTCCGGACGGACACGCTGGCGGAGATGTTCGACGTCGCGACCCTGCTGGCGAATCAGCCGGCGCCCGCGGGGAATCGCGTGGGGATCCTCACGAACGCCGGAGGGCCGGCGATCCTTTGCGCCGATACCTGTGAAGCCTCCGGCTTGGTGGTGCCGCCGATCGATGAGGACGTGCGCCGGCAACTGGCGGAGTTCCTGCCTCGTGAGGCGTCGTTCGGGAATCCGGTGGACATGATCGCGTCCGCTTCGGCCGAGGACTATCGGCGTGCCCTCGGGATCTTCGCCGCGTCTGAGGGGATCGATGCCCTCGTCGTCATCTTCATCCCACCGCTCGTCACGCGAGCCGAAGACGCAGCCGTCGCGATCCGCGCGGCGGTCGAGGAGCTCCCCCGTCCGATCCCGGTTCTCTGCGTCTTCATGTCGGCGCGAGGCGTGCCGCAACAGCTGCGCGACGAGCGTGTACGCATCCCGTCGTACGCGTTCCCCGAAGACGCCGCGCGCGCGCTCGCTCGCGCCGTGGCGTACGGCGTTTGGAAAGCGACACCGGAAGGCCGGTTCGTCGAGTACGACGACCTGCGCGTGGACGAGGCCGCCTCGGTGATCGCCGGTGCTCTCGGCGACGGGCCCGGATGGCTGGGACCCGAGCAGGTCGCGAGGATCCTCGAGTGCTACGGCCTTCCGATCATCGAGTCTCGCATCGTTCGCACCGCCCGCGAAGCCGGACGCGTCGCGGTAGAGCTCGGAGGTCGGGTGGCGCTGAAGGCGGTAGCACCGCGCCTCGTTCACAAGACCGAGGCCGGTGCCGTGCTTCTCGGGCTCGAGGGCCCGACGAGCGTGGAGAAGGCGGCGCGCGAGATGCGTGCTCGGATCGTCGACGGCGGGGGCGAGGTCGACGGTTTCCTGATCCAGCCTATGGCGCCCTCCGGCGTCGAGATGCTCGTCGGGGTCGTCAACGACGCCGTCTTCGGACCCGTCGTAGCTTGCGGCGCCGGAGGAACCGCGGTCGAGCTCTTGAAGGACGTTCGCGTACGCATCACGCCGCTCACCGACCGGGACGCACACGACATGATCCATTCCCTGTCTACCTATCCGCTGCTGGACGGCTACCGCGGCGCGCCGAAGGCCGACGTCGAGGCGCTCGAGGAGGTTCTTCTTCGCGTGAGTTCTCTCGTCGAGGCGCATCCCGAGATCGCGGAGATGGATCTGAACCCGGCCATCGTTCATCCCGAGGGCGCCGTGGTCGTCGACGCGCGGATCCGTGTCGATCTCGCGCCGCCCCGGGAGCCACTGGGCGCTAGGCGTCCGCTTTAGCGAGCTGCGTTTCCTTCACGACCGGCGCCTCGATCTCGAGCTCGGCTGCGATCCGTACCGCCCATCCGCGGATGCGGTGCAAATCCCGGGAATCCGCGTCCGGGATACGGAGTGCACGCGTCACGGCCCGCTCCGGCAGGGTCAGGCGGCCGCGCTCGATACGGCCGGGGAACACGTGGTGCCCCCGTGGGTGGATCGTTTCGACGAGCTCGGCCACATCGGCGGGGTCGCCTTCGGGTTTCGGTGGGTTGCCGACCGGTCCGCTCGAGAACAGCCAGACCGGGAGCGTCGACAATGCGTGTGCGTTTCGCGTGACGAACTCCTTCGCCGGCTTGAGCCAATGCCCGGCGTATACGGCGCTGCCGATGACGACCGCGTCCACGTCTCGGACCTCGGCGACCTCCTCGACGGGCAGAACCGCGACTTCGAAGCCACGGAAGGTCAGCGTCTCACCGATGGCTTTGGCGATCTCGGCCGTCGCAGCGTGTTTCGATGCTGCGGTAACAAGAACCTTCATGACCTTCTCCTTTCGCGTCGCGGCAATTCATGTCTCCAGGGCGTGCCGCGCCGTCGCGAGGATCCACAGTCCGACGTTGACGACCGCGAGCCAGATCAACACGACCTCCGAGCCCGTCACGAGTCCGGCGATTCGTCGGTCATGAGTCCGGCGTACGCGGCGACGCGCAACACCCACCGGTTGAGGCCGAGCACGACATCGAAGACCGGCTCCGGAGCTGCGCCTCCACGCGAGCCGGATACGCCGGTGTGTCTGCCATCGTCGACATCGTGGTCACCCTCTTCGATCGGGTCGATCTTCCGAGACCACTCTGTCCGGTGGGGGACGGGATGATCAGGGCCGACCGGCCCAGCGCGTGAAGGCGGGACGGACGAGCGTCGGGCCGGGAGTGCTCCCCGGCCCGACGGAGATGCCTTGGTGCGTTCTAGAGGATCAGACTCCTGCCGGGTGTGCCGTCCGCGGCACGAAGACCTCCTCGACGTGAGACACCTTGCGCAGGTGCCAGAAGCCGAGGATCGTCAAGATCCCCATCGCGCCGGCGAGCACGAAGGATGCGATCGCGGCGATGAAGGCGATCTGTCCGACCTTCCAGAACGCATAAGCGTTGAGAAGGAGACCGCGGAGGGTCTCGCCTTTGAAGACGGTGTCGCGAGCCGCCGTAACGTCGGCGAGCTTCTGCTCCAGCGCGGGCAGCCCGGGGTCCTTGTTGGTCTCAGCTGTGGCGATCTGAGCCCTGATTCCACCCTGGACGGTGCCGAGTTCCGCGTACGTACTCCCCGCGTAGTCGGTACCTTCACCGATGTCGGCGATGTGCACACCGATGTAGTGGTCGGCGTACGCCTGCGCCTGAGCGCCGGTCGTGAGCTGCTTGCCCGCGTACTGCGAGATGTACGGGCCGATCCGGTCGTCCTTCAAACCTGGGTTGTCCGCCTTGGGGAAGAAGATCTGCTGGGAACTCAGTTGCTGGGTGACGTTGTCGTTGGCGAAGTTGTACCCGACGAACAGCAACGCTCCCGCGACGAGGAGCACGACGACGATGACTGCTCCCCCCGTCGTCATCAGCAGGTCGAACGTGCGACGCTTCATGGCTTCCTCCTCTTTCCTCGCCCGATCCTCCGTGACCGGGCCTCGTACATGAGGCTATGTGTCTGCAACACCTCCGCCAGGGGCCGAACAGCCTCGTGCCGGGATGCTCTTCCGGGTCTCGTCCGGGCCGAACGGCCCCTCCCGGGGGTCCCGAACGGGGCGAACCGGACATCGACCCGCCCTCAGAGAGAGCCGAATCTCTTACGCGCGAGCCGGGCGTGCCGGTACCCCTCCGCGGCGAAGTCGCACGACGGCGGGTCGCTGCAGTGCGGGTTCCCTTCGCGGGTCGCGAAGTTGTAGTTGCACCCGGGGCAGAAGACTTTGTACTCCTCGGGCAGGTACGGGCATTCGTACCAGCTGCAGGATCGAGTTCCCTCCCCCGTGACGAAGTCGAAGCTGCATCCGGGGCACTGAACGAAGGCCGGAGCGCCTTCGGGTTTGAGTGCTATGCGTCGGAACCATGCCATGGCGCTCACCTCCAACCTTGTGATCCTTGGTTCGATCCTGAGACGCCACGACGTCCGGCAGTAGGGCCTTTAGCCTCCTTTCTCCACGGTCCCTTCTGGAGGCCGCCTCCATCCGGCCCGAAACGGCGCGGGCGAAGGGCCCTAGCGCGTCTCAATGCTGAGCCGCATCGTCGATGGGACGAAGAGGGGTGAGCGGTCATGATTACGTTCGCAGCCGGAGCCGATGTCATGAAGGAGACATTCGCAGAGCGGGCTCGCTTGGTTGAAGTGTTGGGAACGCTGTGCGGATTGGCGCCCCATGAGAGCGCGGATCACTGTGGCGCGGCCTCGTGTGGATACTTCGACGAAGCCAAAGGCCGCTGCGGGCTTCTCGTCTTGGATCTGCCGTCCCGCCTCGGCCCGGAGGCGATGCGCTGGTTCGTCGCCCATCGGACGACCAAGGACCTTCTCGATACCGCAGGCGCGGACGACGTGCTGCGCGCCCGAACCTGTTCTTTCTGAGCGGCCGGCCTCGCGATCAGGCTTCGACGGTTGCGTGGCGAGCGACGTATGCGGCGGCCTCGGCGCGACGCCCAACCTCGAGCTTCATCAGGACGCTCGAAACGTAGTTCTTGACGGTCTTTTCGGCCAGTCCGAGGGCCAGGGCGATCTGGCCGTTCGTCCTTCCTTCTGCGATCTGTTCGAGGACCCGCTCTTCTTGAGGCGACAAGCGCGCAAGGCGAGGATCGCCGAGGAGATGCTTCCCTTTGCGCATCCGATCCATCGCCGATGCGGTCAGGCCGGGGTCCAGAAGCGTCTCCCCGGCGCCGAGGGCCCGGATCGAAGCGACGATGTCGTTCCCCAGGACCTGTTTGAGGACGTATCCGGACGCGCCGGCCGCGATCGAGGCGAACAGGGCTTCATCGTCCGCGTAGGAGGTCAACATCACGACCTTCGTTTCCGGACGCTTGGACCGGATGTCACGGGTTGCCTCGACGCCGCTTCCGTCGGGGAGCCGGACGTCCATCACCACGACGTCCGGCCTGCATAGGTCGGCCAGGTCGACCGCCTCTCGCACCGTCCCCGCGTCGCCGACGACCTTCATGTCTTCCTGGGAATCGAGCAGCGCGCGGATGCCGTTGCGTACGACCTCGTGATCGTCCACGAGCATCACGCGCAGCCTTTTCTGCCTTGCGCTCAGAACGAACACCTCCATTCCCACGGCGACCGTACTCGCCGCCGGCATCGGTCATCCAGGCCGAACGACCCCTCGCCATGAGGCCGACCGGCCCGCTGATACGCTGAGGTCGTTATGACCCGGGATGCTGCCACAAGCATGGAAGATGCCCTCGTTCGGGCGGCGCTTGCCCTGACGTCGGACCTGTCCCTTCCCGCCACGCTTCAGAAGATCGTGGAGTTGTCGGCAGAGGTCGCCCACGCTCGCTACGGAGCGCTCGGCGTCATCGCGCCGGATGGCGGTACCCTCCAAGAGTTCGTCACGCACGGCATCACGGAAGAGCAACGCCATGCGATCGGCCGGCTCCCCATCGGACGAGGGATCCTCGGCGTTCTCATCACGGACGCGCAGCCGCTGCGATTGAAACGGATCCAGGATCACCCTCGGTCGGTCGGCTTCCCCCCGAACCACCCGCCGATGACCTCGTTCCTGGGGGTGCCGATCGCCATCCGTGGGAGGGTATTCGGGAACCTGTATCTCACCGAGAAGCGAGGTGCACCCGAGTTCTCCGAGTCGGACGAGGAGGCGGTGATCCGGCTCGCCGCCCAAGCCGCCGTGGCGGTGGAGAATGCGCGGCTCTACCACGCTGCGCAGATGGGTCAGCGGCGTCTCGAGGCGGTCAACGAGATCACTCAGGCGATCCTCGGAGGGCGTCCTTCAAACGAGGTGCTGCGATTGATCGCCGCGCGGGCGCGGGAGCTGGTCGACTCCGCGGTGGCCACCATCGCGACGCCGATCCCCGGGGGCAGCGAACTCGTGGTTCGCGTCGCGGTCGGCGAGCGCGCGGACCTGCTCGAGGGAAGCACGTTCCCGGGGGAAGCTGCTCTTTCGGCGGAGCTGATCGCGAAGGGGGAAGGCCCGGAACCGAACGATCTGTCGGCCGATCCGCATCTCCCACAACCGCTCGTGGAGCTGGGCGACATGGGGCCGGCGGTCTTCGCGCCGCTGGCGGTCCGAGACCGCGTCTTCGGCACGCTCGCCGTGGCCAATAGGGATGGTGGACGGGGATTCACCGAGGAAGATGCGAGCGTGGTCCGTACCTTCGCCGCACAGGCTGCGGTCGCGCTCGAGCAGTCCCGCATCCAGGGGGAGCTGCAGCGCCTGGCGCTTGTGGAGGATCGGGAACGCATCGCGAAGGAGCTTCACGACGACGTGATCCAATCCTTGTTCGCGGAGGGGATGGCGCTCCAGGCTTCCCTCGCGATCGTGAACGACCCATCGGCGATGGAGGCACGGCTCGTCCAGGCCGTCGAGAACATCGACCGCGTCATCCGCGACCTCCGCAACTACATCTTCGGTCTGCGGCCGGGGGTCGCCGCAGACCGGCAGCTCGACCGGTCGCTTCGCGACCTCGCTGCGGGCTTTGCCAAAGGATCACAAGCGGAGATCGACGTGTACTCGGACGACGGAGCCGTTTCCCAGCTCGCGGGGCGGGCGTCGGACGTTTTGTCCGCCGCGCGAGAAGCGATCTCCAATGCGGTCCGCCACTCCGGCTGCGACCACATCACGGTGAGCCTGAACATGGCCGGGGACGCCGCCCTGCTCGAGATCGCCGACAACGGCAAAGGGTTCGAGCTGGGGCAAGTGATGGGGCGCGGGCAAGGGCTCCCCAATCTCCAGGACCGGGCTGAATCACTCGGCGGGGATCTGGAGATAGAGTCGGAGCCGGGCCGCGGCACTTGGGTCCGCGTCCGTATCCCGATCTGAGGCGAATTTGAGCGAGAAGAGCGCCGGTCTGATCCGCGTCATGCTCGTGGACGATCACGAGGTCGTGCGGCAAGGGCTCAAGGCGATGCTGGAGTCCACGGGTGAGATGACCGTGGTCGCGGAGGCGGGCTCGGTAGCAGATGCCGTCGAGCGCGCCGGGATCGGAAGGCCGGACGTTATCGTCATGGACGTCCGCCTGGCGGACGGGAGCGGGATCGAAGCAACCCGGGAGATCCGCGCGAAGCGCCCGGAGATGCAGGTCATCATGCTGACTTCGTTCGCCGACGATGAGGCGCTCTTCGCTTCCATCATGGCCGGGGCGTCGGGCTACGTCCTCAAACAGGTGAAGGGGGACGAGCTCGTCCGTTCGATCCGGGCGGTCGCCGACGGCAAGTCGCTGCTCGACCCATCGGTGACCGGCGCGATCCTGGACCGGTTGCGGAAGACCAAGGATCTGCTCAAGGACGAGAAGCTTGCGCGCCTGTCGCCCCAAGAGGAGCGCATCCTCACTCTTGTGGCTGAGGGAAAGACGAACCGAGAGATCGGCGAGGCGTTGAAGCTCGCCGAGAAGACGGTCAAGAACTACGTTTCCGCGATCCTCGCCAAGCTTGAGGTATCACGACGGGCCGAAGCGGCCGCCTACCTCGCGCGACGCACCACTCCGCCCGGTTCCTGATCCCTCTCTTAGGGTCAATCCCAGGTTCTGACGATCTCGTAGCCAGCTGCCTCGACGGCGCCGAGGAGGTCATCGCCGGTCACGATGCCGGGGTCGAAATCGATGTGCGTCCATCCGATCACCGGGTCGACCTCCGCCTTCTGCACTCCCGGGAGAGATGCGACCGTGCGCTGCAGGGTTGTGGCGCAGCTCGTGCAATGGATGTTGCGCACGACGAAACTCTCGTAGCCCTTCGGACGATCGAGCGTCTGTGTCATCTCGGGCCTCCTCTCTGGTGCCACGATGCCCCCTCGTCCGTGCACCCGCCAGGGCCGTCCGCCCGTCCAACGAGGGGTCCTGTGGCCCCACCGGACGAGGGCGGACGGCCCTGTCTTGTTCGCCCGATGAGGCCGACGCTTAGGCCGAAACCGAAGGAGGTGAGATCGCCCAAGGGCGCGACCATGTTCATCTACTACTTCGTTACCCTGGCCGTACCGTACGGCCGCGCCGAGGCGCGGCTGACCGAAGCGTTGGGCGGCTTGCGAGAGCTGGCCGGCGCCGCGTACCGGGAAGGCGAGGAGATCAGGGCACGTATCGGTCCCGGTGTCGATCCCCGGTTGCTCGCGAAGACCGTGCGTCTGGATGTGGGGCACCCGAAGCGTGCGGAGTCCGACGTCACGATCCCGCTCGTCTGGGAAGCCACGGGGGCGCGGGTGCTCTTTCCTCGCATGGAAGGCGACCTCATGCTCGCCGCGATGGGTTCGGAGCTGACCCAGCTGGTCTTCCGCGGAACATACCGTCCGCCGCTCGGCATCCTCGGCCGCGCGCTCGACCGAACGATGCTCCACCGCGTCGCCGAAGCGAGTGTCAAAGCCTTCATCGAACGCATCGCGGCGGCGATCACGGCGGATGTCCCGATCGAGGATGGGGTCCTCAACTCGGGCCAGAGGAGGGAGCCATGAGGGTCGACGAGATCATGACGACGTCGGTGAAGACCATCGGGGAATACGAGCCGTTCAAGAGGGCGGCCGAGCTGATGCTCGAGGCCGACGTCAGCGGGATCCCGGTCGTGGACGACACCGGAAGACTGGTGGGGATCGTCACGGAAGCCGACCTCATCAGCAAAGAGGCGTACCCGCGGACCTCAGGAAACCGGCTGCTCAGGGCGCTTGCGACCGCGCTTCTCGATCCCGTCGCGGGCTGGAGGCGCAAGGCGGAAGGTACGACGGTCGGCCAGGTGATGACGACCGGCGTGAAGACCGTGGAACCGCAGGACCACGTTCGGTTCGCCGCTCGCTCGATGCTCGAGCACGGCGTCAAGAGGCTTCCCGTCGTGGATGAGAAGGGCATGCTCGTGGGGATCGTGTCCCGACACGACTTGCTCTGGATCTACCATCGCAGCGACTCCGCGCTGCAGGAAGCGGTTCGCAAGATCCTCGACCGGACCTTCTTCCTGCCGCCCGAAAACGACGTGACGGTACTCGCGAAGAACGGGATAGTCACCCTGCATGGGACGGTGTTCCGGGAAAGCGACGTGGAAGTGGCGCCGGCGATCGTCCGCGGCGTCGAGGGCGTTGTGGACGTGGTGACGGACCTGGAGTATCGGGAGAAGGATCCCATGGTTCAACGGCGGCACGCGGGCGTTTGAGGAGACGCCGGAAAGACGAGAGGAGATGGATGCGATGCGAGTGAGCCGGATCGTGGTCGGACTGGATGGATCCGAAGACGGCGAGCGTGCTCTCGAGTGGGCGGCGACGCTCGCTCGTGACCTCGATGCCGACATCGTCGCCGTGCACGCTGTGCCCTTGATCATCAACACACCCCCCGCTCTGCCTGTGGTCGTGGACGATCGAGCGCTGATCGAGGAGTTGCGAGTGATCCTCGATGATCAGTGGTGTGCGCTGCTCCGAAAGTGGGAGATCCCTTACCGCTCGTTCGTCGAGCGAGGAAGTCCGGCCGACGTGATCATGGCGACGGCGGATCGCGAACGCGCCAAGTTGATCGTGGTGGCCTGCCGGGGTCGTGGCGGCTTCAAGGGTCTGTTGCTCGGGAGCGTGAGCCAGCAGCTGACCCATCACGCCCGTCAGCCGGTCGTCGTCGTCCCCGCCGAGAAGCGGTAGACCTATGGACGTCCGCCCCTTCTCGCTCTTCTTCGCGATGCTGACCGTGGCGGCCGATCTGTTCGTCGTGGGCGCCGTCGTCCTTGCTTTGGCGGGCCGATGGTCGGGCGCCGCCGCGGAGGTCGCCCGGAAAACGCGCGCTTGGATCGCGCCCGCTGCTCTGCCGTTCGCGTGGCTCGTCGCGGTCACCGCGACCGCGGGAAGCCTCTTCTATTCCGAGGTCGCCGGGTACGTCCCGTGCCGGCTGTGCTGGTATCAGCGGATCGGCATCTATCCGCTCGTGCTCATCCTCGGCATCGCCGCACTGAAACGGGACACCGGCATCCGACGCTACGCGGTGCCGCTGACGCTTGCGACCGCGGCGATCTCGGCCTACCACTATCAGCTGCAACGATTCCCCGGACAGGGAAGGCTCTCGTGCGCCGCAGAGGCGCCGTGCACGATCACGTGGGTGTGGCAGTTCCACTACATCTCTATCCCGTTCATGGCGCTCTCGGCATCCGCGTTGATCGCGACGCTCCTCGTGATCGCACGCCCTCCGAACGACATCCCCGTCTTGCCGGGGGACGCCGAACAGGAAGCTCGTCGAAAGGAAACGGTGCGGGCATGAGTCAGGCAACGAAGACCAAGAACAAGCGTCACGGCAAGGCCCGGGTGCGACAGGGTCGGCGTCCGGCGAGCGGCGCTCGCCCCGTCCACACGGCGAAACGGACCCCGCGCCGTCGGAGACGCAAGCTATCCCCGATGGTCGCGGTCGGCGCGACGGTCGTCGCGCTCGGGATGGTGGCCGCGATCCTTTCGCTCGGCGGGGGCGGCGGCGATGCCCCTCCGTCGTGGGCGGCGGTCGAGATCGACGGTGGATCACTTCCGTCCTTCGCTCGTGCGGCGGGGGATCCTGCGATCGGGATGAAGGCGCCCGTCGTTCGGGGCACGGACTTCGGCGGCGGTGAGGTGGTCATTGCTCCGACCGGGCGACCACAGGTCGTGGTGTTCCTTGCGCATTGGTGTCCGCACTGCCGTAACGACGTTCCCGCACTCGTCTCGTGGTGGAAGGATCACGGGATGGTGGAGGGAGTCGACGTGTACGCCGTGTCTACCTGGGCGGATGCGAGTAAACCCAACTTCCCGCCGGGTAGGTGGCTCCGAGAGGAGGGGTGGCCGGTCCCCACGCTCGTCGACGACAAGGACTCGAGCGTCGGCCGGGCCTTCGGCCTGCACGGCACTCCGTTCTGGGTGTTCCTCGATGAGACGGGTCGCGTGGCCGGCCGACTGGAAGCCGAACTGGGCGGCGCGGGGTTGGAACGCGCCCTCGAGATGCTGGGGGCTCAGGCGAGCACGGAACCTGCCGGGTGACGGAGCACGTTGTTCGCCGCGTCGAGCGCTCGATCCGTGTTGCGCTTCAACGTGCTCAGAGCGTGAGCGCTGAGGCGCTCGCACACCCAGTCCCAGTGCATCGATACGCGATCGCCCGGTCGCAGATCCGTAACGAAACCCATCCCGTCGATCGAGCCCACCGCCCGTTCGATCCTGGGCCCGCCGAGCGCGAGGGCCACGCCGTCGAACAGGAGTGGACGCGACCGGACGAATACGGCTGCATCCTCGATCTGCTCGACGGTGCCCCACCTGATCCGGCAGCGATCGAGCACACGGAGCGGCTCAACGGAGCGGCCGAGTCGCAGCATGCCCACCCACGGATACACCACGAAGACGTGGAAGTTGTGGTGCGGGACGCTCCCGTTCATCGGCGTGTCCGATAGCGCCGCCCACCGCCGGCCCATACGCGGCTTGAAAAGCTCCTCGACGAACCGTCCGAGGTCGACGGTCTCGACCCTTCGGAGCAGACGGTTCCCAACCCAATAGGCTTCGACGACGCGGTCGTCGAGCGGATCGGCGATCCCGTTGGCCGTCGCGATCAGACTCAGGTACGGCCACGCGCCCTCGAAGCCACGCGCGAGCCGCACCAGATCTGGTCCCGCCGCCCTTCCGGCCGCGCCGTGTTCGAGCACGGCACGAGCGTCTTCCGGACCGCAGTAACCGAGCGCGTTCGGCGCGTATGCGTAGCGGCAGAACCGGATCGCGCCGGCGGTCACGGCGAGGCCGTCACCGTCCCGCGCGTCCGAAGCGATCCCATGACGACCGCAACGACGCCGATCCCGATCAAGACCAGGCCGTTCAGGTTCGGGCCGATCGGATCTCCTTTCACGATCGAGGTGAGCGCCGAAGTAACGATCTGGCCGAACACCAGCACCGCCGTTACGTCGATGGCCTGCGCACGAGCGAGCCCGGCGAACCAAGTGGCGACGAAGCCGGCCAGGATCGCGCCGGTGACGAGGACCCACTTCCATTCCTGGGCGCTCATGCCGGCCAGGTCGTCGAAGCGGGAGCTCACCGTCACGTAGCCGATCAGGATGGCCACGCCGATGCCGAGCCGGGCCGCCGCGGCCGCCGAGGATCCGACGTCGGCCAGGAGCCGTTTCGCGACCACGAACTCAACCGACCACAACAGCGTCGCCGCGAGGACCATCGCTTCGCCTTCGTGGAGGCGCAGCGATCCCAGCCCGTCGACCAGCGCGATCTGTCCGGCGATCAGCAGTCCGATGGCGCCGGCGTGGAGCGCCGTGATGCGCTCGCGGAGGAGCGGCACGGCCAGCAGCGCAACCCATACGACGAGCGTCTTGTGGATGAAGCCCGCGCGGAGCGGCGAGTCGGCCCGGGCGAGCCCCTCGAAGAACAGCACGAACGACACGCTCCCTCCGACGACGCCCAGCGTCAGGAGGCCGGCCCATGCCGCGAACCCTGGTCGCGCTTCGCGGTGTCGTGGCGCCGACCGTCGGCGTCTTCCGGCGGCCAGCAGGGCAAGCAAGACCGATGCGGCTACCATGTTCTTCGCCGTCGTGTACACCGTGGCATCGCGGACCTTGCCGACGTACTCGCTGTTCACGAACACGGCGACCCCGCTGATGCATGCCGCGACGAACGCGAGCGCGAGACCCCAGCCCCGCGTACGCGGGATCCGCTCCAGTCCATTCATGGCCGGTCCTCCTGGTCACGGGCTTGCGCTATGAGAGCCGCCAGTTCCTTTGCATCACTCTCGTCCATGCGTTCGACGGCCATCCCGGCGCTCGCGAGGACCCAGTCGCCGGGAGCGACCGGCGTGCCTTCCAGCGTGAGAAGGGCCACCGACAAGCGCCGCTGCTGCCCCCGCATCTCGACGAGCGCTTCTTCTCCGGCCGCATCGATCTCGAGTACGAGGGCGGGATCACTCATGCACATGCAGCGGATACCTCCTCGACGAGCGTCTCGACGAGCTGCTCGACCGCTGCGTGAACGCGGGTGCTCAGCGCGTCGCCCGCCTCGAAATGGGCCCCTGCGATCCCGAGGAGCACGAGCCGGCCGGGCAACCGGTCGAGGATGCGGGCCAGCTCCACCGCGTCCCCGAGCCCGAGCGCGTGGGACGAGTCGCGGCGGGGCGACGCCGGCAAGGTCGTACCGGCGGTCCGGTCGATCTGGACCCGATAGATCTCACCAACGAGACCGTCTGCGCGAACGGCGTCGATGACGTACGCGATCCGCACGTCGTGCCACGCATCGAGCAAGCCGGCAGGCTCGCCGTCCTGTTCCATGACCTCGACGCCGTTCGGAAGGCGGCCGCGTAGGAGGCGCGCCGCTTCGATGCCGGCGCCGTCGTCGCCGCGGAATGGGTTCCCGACGCCGATCACTACGACCCGGCCGATGTCGGCGGCTTCTCCGTCGTGGCTCATAGATTTTCCACTCGCAGATCGAGGAAATGGGTCGCGCAGGAGATGCACGGGTCGTAGTTCCGGATCGCCTGCTCGCAGCTGTGGGTCAGCTCGTCGTGCGACAGGTCCAATCGCGGCTCCACGAACGCGCGGAGGTCGTCTTCGATCTGCGATTGGTTCTGCGAGGTCGGGGGCACGATCCGTGCTTCCGTGATCTCGCCGTCGGCGGCGATCGCGTAGCGATGGTAGAGCGTGCCCCGGGGCGCTTCGGTCGCGCCGTGGCCGGTCCCGGTCCGCGGTGGCACCTCGACGGCCGGACGTTCCGGCTCCTCGTACCCCTCGATGAGCCGCGTCGCCTCGTCGCATGCGTGCAGGAGTTCGACCGCCCGCACCACGATGCTCCGGAACGGGTTGCGGCAGACGCGTCCGAGGCCGGCCTCCGAAGCCGCCTCGCGTGCGATCGGAGCGAGCTTGTCGCGGCTGAGCGCGTACCGGGCGAGGGGGCCGACCATGAAGCGCCGGCCATCGCGCAGACGAGCGTGCAAGGCGTTGGAGTGCTGCACCTGCTCCTCGACGATGTGCTCGTCGAAGGCGGATACATCGACCTCGAGGTCGTCGCCGATCGCCAAACGGCCGTCGACGACCGCGTACTCGGTGGGGTGGCGGAGCCCGACGAACAGGTAGTCCTGCTCGAAATCCGGGAACTCGAGGCCGGCCGTCCAGCGCACCGTCGTCAGCGCCTCGTCGCGGGCGCGGCGCAGGGGTTCGGCGAGAAGGCCGATCTCGTGGCGGGTGGGCGCTCGGTAGAAGCCGCCCACGCGGACGTTGATCGGGTGGATCGACCGGCCGCCGACGGTTCGGAGGATCTCGTTCCCGGCCTTCTTGATCCGAAGACCCATCTCGATCAGGTCGCGGTGATCGGCCGCCATCGCGATGGCGCTCGGATATCCGAGGAAGTCGGGCGCGTGCAGCAAGAAGATATGGAGCGCGTGACTCTCGATCCATTCGCCGCAATAGAGCAGGCGTCTCAGGTCGCGGATCTGGGGGCTCACCGCGACGCCGCACGCGTCCTCCATCGCGTTGCAGGCGCTCATCTGGTATGCGACCGGGCAGATCCCGCAGATGCGCGCCGTGATGTCCGGCGCCTCGGTGAACCCTCTGCCGCGGAGGAATGCTTCGAAGAATCGGGGCGGCTCGTAGATCTGCAGCTCGACGCGTTCGACGCGGCCGCCCCGGGCGCGGACCAGCATCGCTCCTTCGCCCTCGACGCGGGCGAGCGCGCCGACGCGCAGGGTGTGGTTACGCGCGTGCGTCATTCGCGTCGCTCTCCTCCCGGAACGCCGCCGCGTCGGCGTTGAAGGTTCGGAAGACACGAGCGATGTTCTTCCGCGTGACCCCGAGCTGGATGAGCCGGCCCGAGAGCGAAGCGGTGTTCGGCGACTCCATCGGCCCGAAGCAGCCGTAACACCCGCGCGCGTACGAAGGACACAGGGCGCCGCAACCGGCCTGCGTCACCGGACCGAGGCACGGCTCTCCGCGCGCGACCATCACGCACACGGTGCCCCGGCGCTTGCATTCGACGCACACGCTGTGCGGTCTCACGGTGGGCTTACGGCCGGCGAGATAGGCGGTGATCACCTCGACGAGCTGCCCTTTGTCGATCGGGCAGCCGCGCAGCTCGAAATCGACCTTGACGTTGTCGGCGATCGCCGTCGAGTGTTCGAGCGTGTCGATGTACTCCGGCTTCGCGTACACGATGCGGGTGAACTCCTCGACGTCGCGGAAGTTGCGCAGGGCTTGGATCCCGCCGGAGGTCGCGCAGGCGCCGATCGTGATGAGCATGCGCGACGCCTTCCGGACCTCCTTGATCCGCTCCGCGTCGTGCGGGGTCGTGATCGAGCCTTCCACCAAGGACACGTCGTATGGTCCGCGCACGGCCGCGCTCGACGCCTCCAGAAAATGCGCTATCTGCACCGTGCCGGCGAGTGCGAGGAGGTCGTCCTCGAGGTTGAGTACGGTCAGCTGGCAGCCGTCGCACGAGGCGAACTTCCAGACGGCAAGCTTCGGGGCCTTGGGCATCAGATCTCCCGGATGGCCATCAGTCTCGCCACGATCTCGTATGGGTACACGGGTCCTTCCTTGCAGACGAACGTCGGTCCGAACTGACAGTGCCCGCAGTGTCCGATCGCGCACCGCATGTTGCGTTCCATCGATACGTGGATCGACGACGGGTTCAGACCGCGATCACCGAGCGCCGCGGCGACGAAACGCATCATCACCTCGGGACCGCAGAGCATCGCGACGGCGGAGCCCGGGTCGAACCGCGCTCGCGGGATCAGATCCGTGATGAGTCCGACGTTACCGCGCCAGTCCGGCGTCGCGCCGTCGACGGAGATCGCGACGTCCATGTCGAAGCGTCCACGCCACCGTTCCAGCTCTCGCCGGAACAGGAGCAGGTCCGGCGAGCGGGCGCCCACCAGGACGGCGACGCGGCCGTATCGCTTGCGGCGCGCGATGATCGCCTCGACGACCGGCTTGAGCGGCGCGAGGCCGATGCCGCCGCCGGCGATGACCAGGTCGGCGCCCTCGGCCGACTCGAGGTCCCAGCCGGTCCCGAACGGGCCGCGAAGTCCGAGGACGGCGCCTCGTCGCGCGGCACACAGCGCGCGCGTCACGGCACCGACCGCTCGGATCGTGTGCTCGACGCGTGCGCCACGCGCTCCGCTGAAGGAGATGGGGGCTTCGCCGACACCGAACGCGTAGAGCATGTCGAACTGTCCGGGTCGGAAACGTAACGGCTCTCCGTCGATCGGCTCGAGGCCGAGCGTCACGGTGTCCGCAGTCTGCCGGCGCTTCGCCGCGACCCGGAAGCGCCGGGGCAGCATCGGCGCCGGGGCGATCTCAGCTCGATCGAGCATGTCCGTATAGATCGAGTAGCCGGACACGAGCGGACTGCATCCGGGCGCTCATCACGTGCGCGAGCTTCTGCGTGAGCTGGTATCCGAGGCGAGGATCTTCGTCGCACTTGGCCCGGCTCCACCGCACGCGCGTCGAACTGCCAGCGGTACGGTGGGAAAAGCCAGGAAACACCCAGGATCTCCGCTTCGCCGACGGTATCGACGACGAGCGGGCCGCGGTCGGGCGAGGAGATCTCGAGCGCGACGAGTCCTGATCGGACGACGTAGAAGAGACCCGCGGGATCGCCCTCGCGCGCTATATAGCGCCCCTCGGCGAAGTGCACGTTCGAGCCGCAGCCGGCGATGAACTCGATCGCTTCCCGATCGAGGCCTTCGAAGAACGGGTGATCCTTCAGCAGATCGTGGATCTCACGGGTCGTCATCGGTCGCCACCTCCCCGGGTGAGGCAGGGTGCTCGCGGATCGCGCGCACTTCCTCGGTGATGTCGATCCCTACGGGACACCAGGTGATGCAGCGGCCGCAGCCAACGCACCCCGACGTCCCGAACTGGTCGATCCACGTCGCGAGCTTGTGCGTCATCCATTGCCGGTACCGCGAGCGGGTCGAGCCGCGCACCGCCGAGCCGCCGAGCTCCGAGAAGTCCATCGTGAAGCACGAATCCCACGATCGCCACCGCTCGGCGTGGTCGCCGGTGAGGTCGGTGGTGTCCTCGACCGAGCTGCAGAAGCAGGTCGGACACACCAGCGTGCAGTTCGTGCACGCGAGGCACCGGGACGCGACGTCGTCCCACCGCGGATGGTCGTAGTTTCCGTAGAGCAGCTCCTTGATGTCGTCGGTGCGCATCTCACGGCCCATCGATGCGGCGGTGCGTTCGACGACCGCCGCTCCTTCACTCTCGTCCGACTCCAGCGCCGGCCGGTTCGCGATCTCATCGATCAGCTCGGCGCCCCGATCGGTTCCCACCTCGACGAGGAACCGATGCTCACCTCCGTCGAGCAGCTCGGTCAGCCCGAGGTCGTAGCCTGGTCCGGCCTTCGGGCCCGTCCCCATCGACACGCAGAAGCAGGTCCCGCTCGACGTACCGCAGTTGAGCGCCACGATGAAGGCCTGCTCCCGCCTGACGGAGTAGGTGGGGTCGCGGTACGGCCCCATGAAGACCCGGTCTTGCACGCGGATCGCAGCGAGATCGCATCCCCGCACCCCGAGGAATGCGAACGCCGGATCCTCCCGCGCGTTCTCTTCGACGACGAAACCATCTCCGTCGCGCCGCGCGCGCATCAGCAAGGTGCTCGGCGGGAACAGGAACTTCTTCCACGAGTGCGGCCCGACGGCGTAGCCGAACAGCGCGTCGTCGTCGCGGCGACGGAGCCGGTAGGTCCCGGCTTCCTGCTCGTCGGTCCAGCCGGCGGGAAGGTCGGCGATCGAGCGGACCTCGTCGTAGACGATCGCCTCTTCGCGGAGGGTGGGCCCGACCACCGTGTACCCGCGGTCCCGGAGCGCGGCGATCAACGCGTCTAGACCGGGGCGGTCGATCACGCGCACAGGATCCACTTCGCCTCCGCGCCGGGTATCGGTTGAAGCGAACGGCGTCAGTCTCTCCTCGGCCCGAGGCCGGGCGCAAGCGGCGGACGGCCCTGGGCGGGGAGGACAAGTGCCTGAACTGCGCGTGTCGTCCGATCCCGGCCAAGCTGGCGAGCGAGTTCCAACGTCGCGGCGTGCCGGTCCGATCCCGTCGCGTCAGGCGGAACGTCGCTCGCGACGACCACGCGTCGGCGTGAGGTCGTCGCTCAGCCGGCCGATCTCATCGGCGAGGGTTCGCACCGCATCCTCGAGTTCGTCGAGACGCTCGCGGTCCGTATCGAGCTGCGCGGAGAGCAGCATGGTCGCGCCCGCGCCGAAGAGCAGCAACGCGCCGATGCCGGCGCTCGCGAAATACGGGAGTTGGAAGGGCACTTCGGTCTCGGCGCTGACGCCCAGATAGCCGAGGAACGCGACGACGGCCCCGGCCCCCATGAGGGCCAAGGCGACAAGCAGTCGGTACCGACGCTGGATCATGGGATCCCTCCTGAGGTCCGTGGACGTCTCCGCCCCGTCGCGGAAGGCGAGCGGCGCGAAGTCGGACGTCCGATCATCGGCAAGGCCAGCGCCCCGAGCAGGGCGCCGACGATAAGCAGCAGATACGTGGTGCGCAGAGCGCGTGCGTCGGCTCGCGACGGACGCCAAGTAACCGGCCCGGCATAGGGCTCGGCGAGCGTCGACGGCGCGAGCGAGGGGATCGTGGCCGCGCGGCCCGGAGCGATCGGCGGCGTGGTGACGGGCACGAGCGGTGCCGGCGGCTGCGCCGGCGACGTGGCCGGCCCCGTGGTCGGGGCATCGCCGGGCGGAATGAAGACCGGCGCCGCGGACTCGGCGTGCGCGATGGAGATGGAGAACAAACCCTCCGGCGAAGCGATCTCGAGTTCGAGTGCCGAGGCTTCGCGCAGCGTCCCGGCCGAGCGCGTCTCGGCGACACGCAGCGTGACGCCTGTTCGAGCCATCGTGGAGACGAGCAGATCGATCGCCGGCTGGAGGACGGTGCGTGCGACGATGTCGCTGCGGGCGACGCGGAAGCCGTCGGTGTCGGCGACGACCTCGACTCCAGCGATCCGGAGGCTTCCGAGGGTCGCCGTCGCCCTTCGCGTCTCCGCTCCGTCGACCGCCTCCGAAACAGCGGTCGCTTTCACCTCTTGAACCTCGATGAAGCCCGCCAGCAGCCGCACCGCCGCGAGAGCGGTCTCCGCGCGAGCCGACGCGATCCCCGGCGCCGATGAGACGTCGACCGCGGTCGAGACCTGATTGACGAGCGCGACATCGAGGAAGCCTTCCGACGGCGGTGGATCGAGATGCGGCACCACCAGCCCGGCGAGTGCGAGGGCAGGACCGAGTCTCTCGAGCGCGGCGTTGATCGGGGCGAAGACGGCCGCCATCGTGTCCGCCCACGTCGTCAGCAGCTGGGTCTGCTGCTCCTCGCTGAGAAGCTGGTTCGCCATCGCGAAGCCGGACCCGCTCGCCGTGCTCAGACCCGCCCTGGCGGAAGCGGTGTCGCTGGACGCATGTGCCTCGGCGAAACCGCCCCGGATGGTCATGCTCTCGGTCGGGTCCGCCCAATCGAGGGGCGCCACGACCTGATCGGTTTCTGCCGGCGTCGCGTCGGCCCGTTGTGGACTCGTGCCTCCGACGCCGACCGGAGCGCCACCGGCGTGCGCGGCCGATCCCGTCTCCGCGGACGCGGCCGCGAGCCGGATCACGTCGCTCGCCGGCGTCGTGATCCAGACCGCCCACGCGGCGGCGTACGTGTCCGCCCGCTGCGGAGATGTCGTCGGGGCTGCCGCGACCAGCGTCACGAGCGCAAACGCTCCGAACGCGCGAGCGCCTCGGCGTCTCATGGCCGGCCCCCTCCCACGGTGGCGGCGGAGCGGCCCAAGTACGCGCCGGCCACCTCGTCCCGCGTCCGTTCGAGATCCGCGCCTTGGGCCTCGTGCACGACGCGCCCCTTCTCCATGACGTAAGCACGGTCGGCGATGGACAGCGCGGAGATGTTCTGCTCGACCATGCAGATCGTGATCCCGCGCGACCGAAGTCCTGCGAGGAGGCGGAACACGTTCGACACCATCTGTGGGGATAGGCCCATCGAAACCTCGTCCACGAGCAGCATCCGCGGCGCGGCCATCAACGCCCGCCCGAGGGCCAGCATCCGCTGTTCGCCGCCGGACAGCCGTCCGGCCAGTTGGTCGCGGCGCTCGGCGACGATCGGGAAGGTGGCGAAGACATCTTCGACGCGCCGCTCGAACGTTCGGCGATCGGAACCCAGCCGGTACGCACCGACACGAAGATTGTCGAAGGCGGTCAGATCGCGGAAGATCGCGGGTGGCTCGGGGACGAGCCCGACGCCGAGCCCGACGATCTTCTCGGGGCTCATCCGATCGAGGCGATGCCCGTCGAATTCCACGGTGCCCTTCCACGGTCGGAGCAACCCGGACACGGTCCGGAGCGTGGTCGTCTTCCCGACGCCGTTCGCTCCGAGGATGACCGCCACCTCTCCCTCGGACACGTCGAACTCCACCCCGTGCAGAACCGTCGCGGAGCCGTAGCCGGCGATGACGTGAGAGAGGCGCAGAAGGCTAGACACCGGCGGCCACCTCCACCGGCGACCCGAGCGGAGCTTGGTGCTCTTCCTCGCCGAGATACGTTGCGACGACGACCGGGTCGCGCTGAACCTCCTCGGGGCTCCCCTCCGCCATCGCGCGTCCTTCGGTGAGCGCGTAGACGTAGTCGCAGAGTCGTGCGATCAACGGCATGTGGTGCTCGATCACGAAGATCGTCAGGCCCAGATCGGCGTGCAGCGCCGCCAGGCGCTCGGCGAGCTCGGCCGACTCGTCGGGACCCATACCGGCGCCCGGCTCGTCCAGCACGAGAAGCTCCGGTCCGGCCGCCACCGCGGCGGCGATCTCGGTGAGCCGTTGCCGGCCGTGCGCCAGACTGCCGACCCGGTACGACGCGACGTCGCGCAACCCGAGCAGGGAGAGCGCCGCATCCGCGCGGCTCGCGAGATCGCTCTCGATGCGCGCAACCCCCGGTGTACGGAGGAGCCCGGCTGCGGCGCCGTACGCGGCTCGAGCGTGCTGCGCCGAAAGCACGTTCTCCCAGACCGTCTGATGCGGCGACAAGCCCACCTGCTGGAACGTCCGCACGATCCCGAGAGCCGGGCGACCGTGGCTCGGGATCGCGAGCAGGTCGCTGCCCCGATACGTGAGTCGCCCGGCCTCGGGGCGGAGGAACCCGGAGACACAGTTGAAGAACGTCGTCTTGCCGGCGCCGTTCGGACCGATGAGCCCCACGATCTCGCCGCGCCGGACCTCCAGCGACAGACCCCGGAGCACGTGCAGCCCGCCGAACGAGATGTGCACATCGTCCGCAGCCAGGAGGGTGCGGGCGGGCATCGCGCGCGCGAGGGGACGACGCCGATCCTCCGCCAGAACACGTGCGAGCGAACCGTCTCGGAGAGGCTCGCCGTCGGGGGCGGGTACGGGTCTGCCGCCGAAGCGTATGCCGAGCAGCCAGGCTAGGCCTTCGGGGCGCAACACCGGGATCACCATGAGAAGCACCGCACCGGCGAGCGGGGTCCACGTCACGAGATCGCCGCGCCCAAGTTCCGGCAGCGCGGTCAGGACGGCGCCTGCCACGACGGCGCCCTTCCAGGAGCCGAGTCCGCCGATGACCACCGCGGCGACGTAGAACAGTGAGGTGAAGAGTGAGAACGGCGTCGCGGAGACGCTCTCGAGCAGGTAGGCGTAGAAGCCTCCGGCGATGCCTGCGTAGAGCCCGCTGAGCGCGTACGCCGCCAGCTTTACCTGCCCGACGGGGATGCCGCGCGCAGCTGCGGTGTCCTCGCGGTCCCGGACGGCGAGGAACGCGCGGCCGAGCCGCGACCGGCGGACCCGGCGGTCCAGCAGAAGCACAAGCACCAATGCGCTCAGGACCGCGAGCGCGAACGGCCGGTCGAGGGCGATGATCGAGGGCCGCGGGATCGCGACTCCCGCCGTTGAGGTGGGGTCCCATGGGCGCGCGAACAGAAGGAGCTCGGCGGTGACTCCGAACGCGAGGGTCGTCGCCGCGAGCTGGAGTCCCCGGATGCGCAAGCTCGGAAGGCCGACGATCGCGGCCGCCCCGGCGGTGGTCGCAGCCGCGGCGGCGATGGTGAGCGGGAAGGGGATGCCCCATGCGGCGAACTGGGCGGCGCCGAAGGCCCCCATCCCGACGAAAGCGGCTTGGCCGAGTGAAACCTGTCCGGCGTATCCCATGAGCAGGTTGAGGCTGAGGACCGCGATCACCTGGGTCCCGATCAGCGCGACGACGAAGAGGTGGTAGGCGCCCATGCGGGGCAGGGAAAGGGCGAGGGCAACGGCGCTCAGCGTTAGCAGCACCGCGCCGATGTCGACGTGGCCGCCGCGGCCGGCTTGGTCATGCCTCGCGCGCACTCCACATCCCTCCCGGCCGGATGAGCAAGGTGCCGAGGATCAGCGCGAATATCGCCGCGTCGGGGACACCCGAGATCGACGTTTGTGACTTCACGAGGCTCTCCACGACACCGACGGCGAGCCCGCCGACGAAGGCGCCGGGGAGGCTCGTCAGACCGCCGAGCAGCGCACCTGCCATTGCCCGGACGAGGACGAGCGTGTTCGAAAGCGGGTGGAACGTCAGCACCGATGCGAGCAGGATGGCCGACACGCCGGCGAGTGCACCGCCGAGCGTCCAAACGAACGCGCGCGTTCGCCCGACGGGAACCCCGGACACTCTCGCGAGGCTCTGATCGGAGGTAGCCGCGCGGACGGCGAGCCCGAAGCGCGTCCTGCGGAGGAACACGCCGAGGCCGATGGCGACGCCGCCGGCCGTGATCAGGGCGGCGAGCCGCGGCGCGGTGATCGTCGCCGAGCCGAGATGGAAGGATGAGGTTCCGACCGGCGATGGGAACGTCTGGACGTTCGCGCCCCAGATCAACACCTCGATGTAGGCGAGCGTCAGCGCCAGCCCCAGTGTGGAGGCGAGCGCCGCGAGCGGCGCGCCGCCGACGAGCCGGCGGACGATCGTTCGCTCCACGACGAGTGCCGTAACTGCCGAAACGACGATACCCACCGCGGCTGCCACCGCGACGGGCACACGGCCGAGGAGTGACCAGGCGACGTACAAGCCGACGGCTCCGATCTCTCCCTGGGCGAGATTGAAGATCCGCGTCCCCTTGTAGACGAGCACGAACCCGACCGCGAGGAGCGCGTAGGCGGCTCCGGTGAGGATCCCGATGACGAGGTAGTCGATCACGGGAGCCCCTCAGAACGACGACGCGAAGCCGGATACCTGCCGCCACCGCTTCGACTGACCGTCGGCTCGGAAAACGGCGACCGATGTGGCGCCGTTGTGGTTCGACTCGGTGTAGGTGACCGACTGCCAGTACGTCTCGTTGAAGCTGAACCGATTCAAGGCGTCGAAGAGCGTCGCTCGCGACAGCTGTGGGCCGGCGGCCAGCATGGCGTTGCGCGCGAGGTTCGCCCAACCCCAGATGATCAGACCGAGATCCTCCGGTTCCGAGTTCGGCCGGTAGCGCCGCCACATATCCGTGAAGGAGTTGGCGGCCGCGGAATCGATCGTCGGCCAGGGCGAGAAGGCGATCGCGCCGTCGAGGGCCATCCCCGCCGACTGGACGGAGAGATTGTAGTTCCAATAGGTGGCGCCGCTCAGCCAGGTCGGATGGTAGCCGTCGCCTTGCGACTGCACGGAGATCTTGATGGCATCCACGGGCGGCATCGAGAGGAAGACGATGTCGGCGCCGGCCTGGCGCAGCTTCTGAACCGTGGCGGCGTAGTCGGACTGGCGCGGCGCGCTCTGCTCGGCGACCACGATCTTGCCCCCCCTCGCCTTCACTTCCGACGAGAACGCACCGTAGGCGGCCGTCTGATCGTTCTGATAGACGACTGCGATCTTGTGGTTCTTCCCGTCGAGCCGGTTCATCACGTACTGAGCCAGCAGCCGTCCCTGACGGTCGTCGGAGATCGTCCCGAAGAACGCCAGGGGCCGGTTCTTCAGCACCTCCTCGTAGGTTCCGCGCATCAGGTAGGGGATACGGCGCGAGTTGAAGAGCCCCGCGCACGTGTCCTGCACGGCCGGCATCGTGTGGCCGATCACGAATAGAGGGTTCGCTTCGGCGAGCTTGCGGCAGGCAGCGGCGCCTTTGGCAGGATCGTAGCCGTCGTCCTCGATGATGAACCGGACGGTTCGGCCGTTGATCTTCGCTTCGGCGTTGAAGTACTCCTCGACGGCATCGACCACGTCGGAGAAGTTCGTCGGCAGCGGCGCCGCACCGGTGAGCGGGATGTGCATGCCGATCGAGATGACGTTACCGGCGACCGCCGTCGAGAGTTTGAGCTTCTCCGCGTCCGAACCGCTGGAGCCGGATGAACCGCCGGTCGAACCGGTCCCGCCTTTGCCGGTGTTCGTCGCCGATCCGCCGGTCGTCGCGGTCGCCGCCGGGCCGCCGGGCCGAGTCGGGCCGCCCGTGGCGGCGGGGCCGCCGCCTTGCTGAGCTCCGGCCTGGAGCTGCCGGCGCAGCGCCGCAAGATAGGCCTCCTTGTCGACGCGCGTTCCGCACGCGGCCAGGACTAGTGCGAGGAGGGTCACTGCGATCGGGAATCGGATGCGCTTGCCCATATCCTCCCCCCTCCGGATCGTTCCCGAGTCGAACGTAGTCCCGACCGGCTAGGTAGCTGCAGGGCCGATGGTCCTGCCGCACTCGGGCCGCTTGCTCGCGCCGCGACCGGGGAAGGAAGCCGGACGAACATCACGCTCCCGCAGGCTCGTCGGTGCGGAGAGCATCTTGGGTCACGGGTGACCAAGAAGGAGCATGGGGGTCCCCCCGGTTGTAGGCCGCTCGCCTCTGCCGCGATTCCGGTCCTCGGCGGAGGATGCCGGAGAGGGAGTCGCCGATGCTGACGCAGGAGACGGTCGACCGTATCCGCCGATTCCGGGGAAACTCGCTCCCCGTTCTCTCCGTGTATCTGAATCTCGGTCCGGACATCCGAGAGCCGCGATCCGTCGGAGCGCGCCTCAGAGACATGCTCAAGCCGATCCGGGATGCCTCGAGGTCGCTCGACCGACGAGCGTCCATGTCTTTGCGCAAGGACATCGACGCGGTGATGGATCTCGAGAAGCGCGTCACAACCGAGATCGGTCATGGGGTAGCGATCTTCTCGTGCGCCCAGGTGGGCTTCCTCGAGTACCTGAGTTTGCCGCGAAAGCTATGGGACGTGGCCGTGGCGGATGCGAAGCCCTACATGCGTCCGCTCGATGCGCTTCTCGACGAGTTCCACCGCTACTGCGCGGTCGTCGTCGACCGGCGCCGAGCGCGGATCCTCGAGTTCTACATGGGCGAGCTCGAGGCCTGGCACGAAACGGTTCAAGAAGGACGCCTTATCAGCAACTTCGGTGGCTGGTACGGGTTGGCCGAATACGGCGCCTACCGCCATTCTGAAGAGGTCGCGCACCGCCACTACCGCGAGACGGCGGCCCTCATCGCCGAGCTGTTCGAAGAGCGGGGGTTCGACATGCTCCTGCTGGGGGGTCACCGGGGGAGCGTTGAGGAGTTCGTCCCGTTCCTCCCTTCCTGGCTCGCCGATCTCGTGGCCGGGACTTTCCACGTCGATCCGCACACCGCCACCACGGCCGTCATCAAGGAACGGTGCACCAAGCTCGAGGAGGCGTTCGAGCGATCCCTCGAGTGTCGCATCGTCGATGAGCTGTTCGACCGGGAGCGGCGCGGCGGCCTCGGGGTGGTTGGTGTCCGTGCCACTCTGGACGCGGCGAACGCCCGGGCCATCGACGTTCTCCTGGCCGACGACGGCGCCACCGTTGCCGGCGTCGTGTGCGATGCGTGCGCGTGGCTCGGCCTCTCAGAGAACCCCTGTCCGCGATGCGGAGCAAGTACTCGCACGAGCGCGGACGTCGTCGACCATGTCGCGCGAGCAGTTATCGAGGGCGGCAGCGCTGTCGAGCATGTCTTCGCCGACACGCCGCTGCGAGGGCACACCGTTGGAGCGTTGTTGCGCTTCCGTCTGCCCGCAATCGCAAACCAGGGCCGAGAAGGACGGTTTGCCGTCGATCGTGCATAGCAGGATGGAGGTGACACGCTCGTTCCGGCCGCTCCGAGGAGGTGAACGGCGAGTGGCCGGCGATGGTGGGGAAGGAGGAAGCCATGGAGACAGCGATCCGCTTCACATGGGGCAAGTTGGTGCCGGGGCGAGAGGCGCAGGCCCTCGACCTCTTCGCAGATGTCACGACGTACTTCGGCAAGAAGATGGCCGACGCGAAGGTGACGTACTTCGAACCGTTCCTTCTCAAGACGGGCGACTTCAACCAGGAGCAGGGCTTCATGATCGTCAAGGGCCCCGCAGAAGAGATCGCTCGTATCGAGCAGGACGAGGAGTATGACTCCAACCTCGGGAAGGCCCACTACCTCCTGGAGCACTTCAAGGTCGACTACCTGGTTGTCGGCGAGGGCATCGGAGAGGAGCTCGAGCGCGGGGCGAAGGTGCGCACGCTGCTCAAGATCTGAGCCCGGCACAGCGGATGGGGGACGATCGAACGATCCGTCCCCCATCCTTCGTGTCTAGGTGCGTTCGGGTGGTACGATCACCACCGGACGTTTCGAGTGGTGGGCCAGCTGGTGGCTCGTGCTTCCGAGGAGCAGCTCGCCGAATCCACCCCGCCCCCGGCTGCCGACGACGATCATGTCGGCGTCCTCACGGTCGGCGACATCGGTCAACATCCAAGGAGCGCTCCCGTCGACGAGCAGAGCGTCGTACTTGACACCGGCTTCTCGAAGTGGCGCGCACCATTCATCGCGAACGGTTGCCAGCATCTTGTCCCGGAACTCCTTGTCCTCGGTCGGCCAGGATGCGAACGGGACGGCTTCCGTGTAGACGGGCAGCGCGAGCGCGTGCACGGCAACGATCTCGAAGCCGAGGCGCCCGCCGTAATCGGCGCACCATCGGATGGCGCCGGCAGATCCCTCGGATCCATCAACGCCCACGACTATCCGGCCGCTCGCCATCATCGACCCTCCTTCTCACTACCACGCAACCGCTCAGCCATACCCCAGTCTTGCGGACGCCGACGGCTCGAAGAAGGGGCGACCTGCCCCCTCCGCGAGGGTCGGACGGCGAGGCGCCTGCTCGACGTGCGTGACTCAACGGGTGTCGTCTCCGGGGATCAGCCGTCCCAGCGGCCACGCCCGCGTTCGGGGTGGCGGCTCCCCGCGCGCGACGGCTCGAAGCACTTCATACAGCGTCGTCGATCTCAGAAGCTCAACCTCGTCCGGCAGGTTGAGATCGACGCGCAGAACCCCCGGTGAATCCGGTTCCAGACGCGCTTCCGCCCTCGTGAGGATGCCGATCATCGGCGCGTTCTCGACCAGGACGTACGACCGAAAGCGGCGGATGCCGTGCTCCAGTGCCGTCAGCGCGATCATCTCGAGTAGCAAGGTGCCGAGGCCGCGGCCCTGATAATCGTCGGCCACGGTCACGGCGGCCTCCGCCGCCCCAGGATCCTCGGCGAGTCGTACGTAGCGCGCGATGCCGATGCCCGGTTCGCTCGGCTCGTCCACGGCGAGCGCCGCCCAGGCGAAATGGTTGTCGTAGTCGACCTCGGTGAGATACCGGAGAAGCGCGGGCGTCAAACGCGATACGCCGCCGTGGAAGCGGCGATACCGCGATTCAGGCGAAAGCCGTCTGAAGCCTTCGACCAGCTTAGCCTTGTCCCCGGGAAGCACCGGCCGAAGGCGGACGCGCGTGCCGTCCCGGAGTGCGACCTCGGTCGTGTGGCTCTGGATGAAGTCGCGGTCTACGGGCGGGACCGTGTTCGTTCGGGCTTTCGCCACGCCGCCATGTCACCAGACACATTGAACTCGAGGGCAGGGTCTTCAGGCCCGGCTCGCGCGGGCCGTGGGACCGTCCCGGCGGCTGAGGGTCGTTCGGCCCTCTCACCCCGCCCGGCGATGCGAAAGCCTGAGTAGAGATGGCGCCCTTCCGGGGGCATGGAGAGGGGGGCGAAATGGCCTGGCACGCGGTGGTTACCGGGACACAACGCACGCCTGAAGGAAGCATCGGGCTGCTCGAAGCCTCGAGGTCTTACCGGCGAGATTGCCGTCAGGCGATCACTGATCTCGAATCTTCGCTCGAGGCTCCCGTCGCGAAACGGACTATCGACTGGCGCCTGAAGGTCATCGCCTCGCTATCCGCGCTCCGCGGATCGTTCTACGACGACGTCTCGTTCAGCGAAGGCCCAGGCGGTCTGCTTGAAGACGTGATGATCCGAGCAACCCACCTCGCGCATGATGTCGAGAAGCTTCGGATCGAGCAACGGAAGCTGGTCCTCGCCTTGGACGCCGAACTGGGCCGCGCGATGTTAGTGACCGAGACGCCGGACGTGACGCGGGCGCGCCTCCGAGCGCTGATCCAGCGCCTGTTCCGTCACCGCCAGCACGCCGCCGACCTCGTACACGATGCGTACGAGGTAGATATCGGGGGCACCGACTGAAAGGTCGAGGTCAGCTTCACGCTCGCAGCATCAAGCAGAAGAGCGTGCAACCCTCGGGTCCTGCTCGGTCGATCCCGTGCTCGGCGCCCGCCGGAACGTACTCATACGATCCGGCACGCAGATAGTGGTCTCCTGCGACGCAGCCGCCCTCGACGACCCAAGCGTGATGCTCGAAGGTGCGGTGGACGTGCACCGGAAGCTCGGCGCCGGGCTGCAGCCTGAATAGGCCTGTGTAGCCCTTCCCGCCGCCGACCATGAAGACGGTCTTCTGCTGCACGCCGTCTTGCTCGCGGCCTTCGCGATCGCGATACGGCTCCCAGGGGATCGAGTCGATCGCGAGCCGCTCGAAGACGCTACGCGTTGCTGTTGCCATCGGCGATGCGGCCATGTCCTTCACCATCCTTTCCCGTGATCCATGGAAACCGTTGGTTCATCAGGTTCTCAACCGATCGCTTTCATGGCTCCGGCTTCCTTTCGTAGAGCTTCTCGATCTCCTCGGAGTAGCGCTGGAGGATGATGACCCGCCGGGCCTTCATGGTCGGAGTGATCTCTCCGTCCTCTTGAGCGAACTCGCGACCGAGGAGCGTCCAACGCTTCACCTGTTCGACGTTGGACAGGCGTGCATTCACCTGATCAACGGCCTTCGAGATCTCGGCCAGGACGCGTTCGTCCTTCACGAGCTCCTCGAGGTTGGTCGTCCCGATACCGTTTCGGTCGGCCCATTTCGTGAGCGCTTCGGCGTCGGGCGTGAGCAGCGCGGCGACGTACGGCCGCCCATCGCCGATCACCACGGCCTGAGAGATCAGCGGCGAGAACTTCAGCTGCTCCTCGATCACCTGGGGAGCGATGTTCTTGCCGCCTGCGGTGATGATCAGATCCTTCTTGCGGTCGGTGATCATCAGGTAGCCGGCGTCGTCGAGACGCCCAACATCACCCGTGCGGAGGTAGCCGTCTTCCGTGAAGCTCTCCTTCGTGGCCTTCTCGTCCTTCAGGTATCCCTTGAACACGTTGCCGCCGCGAACCAGGATCTCTCCGTCGTCGGCGATCTTGACCTCGACGCCCGGGATCGGCGGCCCCACCGTGCCGATCCGCGAGCCGTCCGGCGGAGTCATCGACGTCGGCGCGGTGACCTCGGTCTGACCGTAGCCCTCGACGAGGTTGATGCCGAGCGAACGGATGAACCAGATGATCTCGGGATTGATCGGCGCGGCGCCGCTCACGACGAGATGCGCTTGGTCGAGGCCCATCTGGTGGCGCAACTTGCTCAGCACCAGCCTGTCCAGGAGCGCGTGACTCATTCGGAGACCGAGAGGTACGAACCGTCCGGCCTGCTGCAGCTCGACCACCTTCCGGCCGTTCGCGATCGCCCGCTCGATGAGGCGGCGCTTCGGGTGGGTCACGATCGACTCGTTGACGCGAGCGTAGACCTTCTCGAACACGCGCGGCACGCCGATCATGAAGGTGGGACGGATCTCGCGCAGGTTGTCGGCGAGCTTGTCGATCGATTCGGCGAACCACACGTCGGTTCCGTAGTAGATGCTTCCCCAGTCCGAAACGAGGCGCTCGAATATGTGCGCGAGGGGCAAGTAGGAGACGGTGCGTTCCCGTCCCTCTGCCAGATGCACCGCCCCGTCGACGGATCGCAGCGTCCAGGTCGCGTTGGCGTGTGTGATCATGGACCCCTTGGGGGGTCCGGTCGTCCCGGACGTATAGACGATGGTCGCGAGATCCTCGGGAGCCAGCGACCGCATCCGAACGTCGACCGTGCCGGGGTTCGCCGCCTCGAACGTCCGGCCGGCGCCCATGAGCTCCTCCCAGGTCAGGATCCGAGGATCGATCTCGTCCGGCCTTCCGGTCATGAGGATGATCCGTTCCAGGTGCGGCAGCTGATCGAGGACCTTGATGAACTTGCGCAGCTGATCGGCGTTCTCGACGAACGCGGCTTTCGCCTCGGAATGCGCGGCGACGTAGGCGACCTGCTCGGGCGAATTGGTCGTGTAGATCGGGACGGGCAGCGCGCCCGCCAACATGGTTCCCCAGTCGGCGTAGTGCCACTCCGGACGGTTCGCGGAAAGGATGTTGACCGTCTGACCCTTCTCGACGCCGAGCGCCGCGAGTCCGGCGGCAACCTCCTGAGCGCCGCGCAGCGCCTGCGCCCAGGTGATCGTCTGCCAGGCCTCGTCCTGCTTGAACCTCATCGCCGGCCGTTCGGGGGTGAGCCGAACGCGATCGGCGAGCATCTCCGGAATCGTGTCTCCTCGTGCAGGCATGACGATCAACCCTCCTAAGCCGGAATCCCGTACATAGCCTGGCCCACTCGAGCTTCGAGTCCCAGAGGCGGTCGGACTCACATAGACGGGTCCATCGGGCCCGCCGGACCCGGCGCAGGAGAGACCCAGGCTTGAGAGGTCGGACGGCCCTGTCCCTCCACGGTTGGTCGGACAAGGATGTTCGTACGAAGGAAGGGAGGCGTCATGTCTACCGTGACGCAGTACTTGGCCGATCGCGAGCTCGAGTTCTTGGCCTTCGACCATCCGCCAACCCAGACGGCCGTCGACGAGGCACGGACACTCGGCGTCGCCCCGGGAACGGTGGCGAAGGCGATCGTGCTCGACACGCCGAACGGTCACGTCGTTGCCGTCATCCCCGGCTCCCGCCGACTCGACATGAAGCGAGTCGCCGAAGCGGTCGGCACCGGGCACGTGAGTCTCGCCGACGAGGCAGAGATCAGCAAGGACTTCCCGGACTACGAGCTCGGTGCGATCCCTCCGCTCTCCGGGTTGCTCGGGATCCCGTTGTACGTCGACGAAGAGCTCGCCGGCCACGAGCGCATCGTGTTCGCATCGGGCAGGCAGACGGAGTCCGTGAAGATGCGGACCGCCGACCTCCTCGCCGGTCCGAAGGTGACGATCGCGCCGCTCTGCCGGCAGCAGAAGACCTTCGACGAGGACTGGATGGAGTAGCCGGGCGACGATCCACCCGAGGAGAAGAGCGACGATGTCTCACCCCGTCATCCATTGCGAGATCGGAGGCCACGAAGCCGAGAAGCTGAAGGGCTTCTACGCCGATCTGTTCGGCTGGGAATCGATCCCGGCCGGACCCGGGTACTGGCTCGTTGCCCCCCAGGACGGCGGCATCGGCGGCGGCATCATGCAGGCCACCGCCGACATGCCGCGATACGTGACCGTGTACGTCCGGGTGGACGGTCTGGAGGCGACGCTGCGAAGGGTCGCGGAGCTCGGTGGCCGCGTCCTCGTCCCGCCGACGGACATCCCCGGCGTCGGTGCGTTCGCGTTGTTCCAGGACATCGAGGAAAACATCATCGGCCTGATGCAGATGACGACCAAATAGTCCCGACGGGGCCGAGCGTCGTTCGACCGGGGGCGCCGGAGCCTAGAGGTGGTCCGGTTCCTGGAGGAAATGGTCGACGGCAGCCAGGAATAGGCCACCGCGATGCCCGTCGCTCGCGCGGTGATCTGCAGCGAGCGTGGCTTTCACGAGTGGGCGCGATCCGACGAGACCTCCCGACGCCCATGGTCGATCGCCGATCTTGCCGAAGCCGACGAGCGCCACTTGAGGTGGATAGATCACGCCGAAGACGGTCTCCACCCCTTGGTCGCCCAGGTTCGTCACCGTGATCGTGGGTTCGGACATCTCCGAGGCGCGAAGCACGCCCGAACGTGCGCGCTGCACGAGGTCGCGGAGCGACGTCATCAGCTCGTCGAGGCTCTTCTCATCCACGTCGCGGATGGCCGGTGCGATGAGGCCGCCCTGTCGGAGCGAGATCGCCACTCCGACATGGACCCCGTCGCCCGGCCGGAACGCACCTTCCATCCAGAAGCCGTTCATCTCCGGCACGTCGTGCGTCGCCAGCGCCACGGCTTTGAGCAGGAGCGCGGCCGGCAGCAGCCGTTCGGTGGCCGGGCGCTCTGCGTTGTGTTCCTCGAGCCAAGCGAGGGCCGGCTTCATGTCGATATCCGTCGCCAAGTAGTAGTGCGGGATCTCCCGTTTCGAGCGTGCCATGAGCGCCCCGATCGCCTGCCGCATCGCAGCCTTTCGGTCCTGGGTGGACGGCTCGGGCGTTGCCTGAGCGCGGACCGTCTCGGCCTGCGGCGTCTCCGCGTCACGCGCGGCGGCGGCGCGCTCGATGTCCGCTCGCGTGATCGCGCCGCCGGGACCAGTCCCGGCCACCCGCGAGAGATCGACGCCGAGCTCGTGCGCGGCTCGGCGAGCCAGCGGGGAAGCGAGCCGGCGAGCGGGCGGCGGGGCTTCTGGGCGAGCCGGCTCCGACGGCGCCCGGGATGGGACCGCCGCGGCTTCGGTGCCGTCCGCGGCGATGAGCGCCAGCGGCGTCCCGACCGGCACCTTCGTCCCTTCGGCGACGAGAAGCTCTTGGACGGTCCCGGTTTCGAAGATCTCGATCTCGATCGCGGCCTTGTCCGTGTCTACGACCGCGACGATGTCGCCGCGGCTCACGTGGTCACCGGGCTTGACCTTCCATTCGATGAGCTTGCCGGCTTCCATGTCGGCGCCGAGCGAGGGCATGCGGAATTCACTCACCGCGGAAGAGCTCCCGCGTCGCTCGCACGATCGTTTCGACCTGGGGGATGGCCGCTTCTTCGAGGTGCTTCGCGAACGGCATCGGGACCTCGGCCGAGCAGACCCGCGTGACCGGCGCGTCCAGCTCGAAGAAGGCGTTTTCCATGATCCGCGCGCTGACCTCGGCCGAGATGCTCCCGCTCCGCCATCCCTCGTCCACGATCACCGCACGGTGGGTCTTCCGAACCGACCGGAGGATGGTCGCCTCGTCGAGCGGCCGGAGCACCCGGAGATCGACGACTTCCACGTCGATGCCCTCCGGCGCGAGCTTCTCGGCGGCCTCGACCGTCTTCGCAAGGGTGCCTCCGTAAGTGATCAACGACACATCCTTGCCCGGCCGCCGCACGGCCGCGCGTTCGATATCGACGGCACCCGCGTCGGCCGCCAGCTCGTCCTCCATGTTGTACAGCGATCCATGCTCGAAGATCACAACCAGGTTGGGGTCGGCGAGGGCGCTGGCCATCATGCCACGCGCGTCCTCCAGCGTCGCCGGCGTCAACACCTTGATACCGGGGATGTGGGCGTACCAGCCGTCCAGGCTGTGCGAGTGCTGAGCGCCGAGCTGGCGGCCGGCGCCGGTGGTCATGCGGATGACCAGCGGGATCGCGAACTGCCCCCCCGACATGTGCGAGATCGTCGCCGCGTTGTTCACGATCTGATCGAGCGCCAGCAGGCTGAAGTTCACCGTCATGATCTCGACGATGGGACGCATGCCGCCGAGTGCCGCGCCGATGCCTGCTCCGACGAACGCGGATTCCGACAACGGGGTGTCGCGTATCCGGTCGGGACCGAATTCCTCCAGGAGTCCTTTGCTCACGCCGAAGCATCCGCCGTATCGGCCGACGTCCTCCCCCATGAGGAACACGCGCTCGTCCTGCAGCATCGCGTCGCGGATCCCGGCCCGAAGGGCCTCGCGATAGGTCATTCGCAACCGTTCCGAACCTTCGCCCGAGCTCATGGCGCTCGCTCCGCGTAGACGTACTTCGTCAGGTCCTCGACCGGTTCCGGCGTTCCGGCCTCTGCGAACGCGATCGCTTCGGCGATTTCCCTCGCGATCTCTTCCTCCATCCGGCGGAGCGACTCGTCGTCGACGGCGCCGTGCAATTGCAGCCACCCGGTGAAGAGTTCGATCGGATCACGTTGCTTCCACATCCGGACCTCTTCCTTGGCGCGGTACAACTCCGGGTCGTACATGGAGTGCGCTCGGAACCGATACGTCCGGCATTCGAGGAAGTACGGACCGGTTCCCGCGCGTACCGCGACGGCCGCACGGCGGGCGGCTTCTTCAACCGCGACAACATCCATCCCGTCGACGGACCAGGCGGGCATCTCGTAGCTCGATGCCTTCAATGCGATGTTCGTCTCGGCTTCGGAGCGCTCGATGTGGGTTCCCATCGCGTAGAGGTTGTTCTCGCAGACGAACAACACGGGGAGACCCCAGAGCGCTGCGAGGTTCATCGACTCGTGGAATTCGCCTTCCGCGACCGCTCCTTCACCGAAGAAGCAGCACGTCACACGGGCTCGTCCTCGCATCTTGTCGGCGAGGGCGAGGCCGACCGCGATCGGCAGCCCTCCGCCGACGATCGCGTTTCCGCCGAAGAAGCGGGTAGTTGCGTCGAAGATGTGCATCGAGCCGCCGCGTCCGCGGCTCGCACCTTCCACCTTCCCGAACATCTCGGCCATGATGGAGGCAGCCGAGACGCCGCGCGCCAGCGCGTGGCCGTGCTCGCGGTAGGTGGCGACCACGGCATCCTCGCGCTCGAGCGACTCCATGACGCCGACGGCGACGGCCTCTTCGCCGATGTAGAGGTGCATGAATCCACGTATCTTCTGGGCGCTGTAGAGCTCCACGCACTTCTCTTCGAAGCGGCGGATGCGAAGCATCTCATGGAGCAGGTGGCGGCCGTGCTCGGGGTCGGGCGCAGGGCCGGTGACCGGGTCGAGGTCCATCACTGGTCCTCCAGCGTCGAAAGGTCGCCCTCCGGCAAGCCCAGCTCACGTGCCTTGAGCAGCCGGCGCATGATCTTGCCGCTCCGCGTCCTCGGAAGGCTCGTACGGAAATCGATCTGTCGCGGCGCGACGGCCGCGCCGAGCCGCTTCCGCCCGAATCCGAGCAACTCCCTGCGCAGCTGCTCGTCGGGCGATCGCCCTGCTTTGAGGGTGACGTAGGCCTTCACGATCTCGCCGGCGAGCGGGTCCGGGATCCCGATGACACCCGCTTCCGCGACGGCAGGGTGCTCCATCAGGGCGCTTTCGACCTCGAACGGCCCGATGAGGTGCCCGGCCGACTTGATCACGTCGTCCGCGCGTCCCACGAACCAGAAGTAGCCGTCGGCGTCGCGCTTCGCGAGGTCGCCGGTGAGGTACCAGTCGCCGGCGAAGCACGAGCGGTAACGCTCCTGTTCGTGCAGGTATCCGCGGAACATCGACGGCCATCCCGACCGCAGCGCCAGCTCGCCTTCGACGCCCGGCTCGGCGACGACCTCGGCGATCCCGTCCGTCGTGATGATCTTGCCGTTGGCGCCCCGGCGCACGATGGCCGCCTCGATGCCGGGGAGCGGACGCCCCATCGAGCCGGGGCGGATGTCCATCGAGGCGTAATTGGCGATCATGATCCCGCCGGTCTCGGTCTGCCACCAGTTGTCGTGGATGGGAAGACCGAACGCCTCGGCGCCCCAGACCACGGCCTCGGGATTGAGCGGTTCCCCGACGCTCGCGATGAAGCGAAGCCGCGAAAGGTCGTAGTCCTGCACCGGCGTGACTCCGGCCTTCATGAACATCCGAACGGCCGTCGGCGCCGTGTACCAGACGGTGACGCGCTCGTCCTGAAGGGTGTGGCACCAGCGTTCGACTGAGAAGTCGGCCTCGTCGACGATGCTCGTGATGCCGTTCGTGAGCGGCGAGATGATCCCGTAAGACGTCCCCGTGACCCAGCCGGGGTCGGCCGTGCACCAGAAGACGTCGTCCGGATGGAAGTCGAGCGCGAGCTTCCCGGTGATGTGGTGCGCCACGACGGCCTGGTGCACATGGACCGCACCTTTCGGAGTTCCGGTCGTGCCGCTGGTGAAGTGGAGGAGCGCCATGTCTTCGGGGTCGGTCGGCGGGATCTCGAAGCGGTCGTCCGCCTCGCTCATCCATTTGTTGAAGTCGAGCGTTCCCGGAACGTTCGTGACCTCACCCTCCGCGCCGACGAGCAGCACGTGCTCGAGCGACGGCAAGGAGTCTCTGATGGCGGCGACCTTCTTCTCGTAGAGCGCCTCGGTCGTGACGAGCACGCGTCCGTCGCCGATCGTCATCCGCTGACGGATGGGCTCCGGACCGAAGGCCGAGAACAGCGGGGCGAAGACGCTGGCGTTCTTGAGCGTCCCCAGGGCGGCGATGTACAGCTCGGGGATCCGCCCCGCGAGGACGAAGACGCGATCGCCTTTGCCGATGCCGAGCCCGGCCAGCACGTTCGCGAAGCGATTCGTCAGGACGCGCAGATCTCCGTACGTGAGATCGCGAACGTCGCCGCTTCGGCCGAGCCATCGAAGCGCGAGTTTGCGCGCGCGCGCGCCGCCGGCATGACGATCGACGGCTTCGTGCGCGACGTTCAGGCCGCGTCCGTCGGGGAGGCCGTCGAGCTCGCGGCGAGCCTGCGCCCAAGAGAAGGAGGCGTAGACGCGCTCGTAGTCGCCGAGATTGGGCTCGGGGAGCCGATGGCCCGCCGTCTTGCCGATCGTCTCCCACGTCATGCCGATTCGCGAACCCGCATGAGGATCGCCTCCCGACACCGACGGAGCGGCATGCGGTACGCGCGCCGTTCGATGTTCTGTTCCGATCGTCACCGAACAAGCGTGAGGTCGCTAGGGCCGGACGGTCCGCCGCGGCGGGCCCTTCGGACCTTTTGCCTTGCGTTGCGCGAGTTATCGCTGAGTGCTCGCCGGTCGTCCTGTCCCCTCACAGGAGGGTCGGTCGGCCCTGGCATGCCGGACGCCGCCGGGGACACGCTTCGAGCGGGCGAGGAACCTCTCGTCCTGCGTGCGAGGAGAGGATCGATCACGGCCACCGAGGTGCAGGAAACCAACGTGCTCCTCACAACGGCTCGCGGGCGCGCCTTGCTCGCCGATCCTTTGCTGAACAAGGACTCCGCTTTCGTCGAGGAGGAGCGCGACGCCTTCGGTCTTCACGGCCTGCTGCCGGCTCGCGTCCTGACGATGGAGGAGCAGGCCGAGTTGGAGCTCGAGCACGTGCGGCGTAAAGAGGACGATCTCGAGCGCTACATCGGTCTCGCAGCCTTGCAGGATCGCAACGAAACCCTCTTCTATCGTGTGCTCGCCGAGAACCTCGAGGAGTTACTCCCGATCGTCTACACGCCGACCGTAGGGCTTGCCTGCCAGCGATTCAGCCACATCCTGCGGCGGACGCGCGGTCTGTGGCTCACCCCCGAGGACGAGGATCGAGTGCCGATCCTGCTTCGGAACGCGGCGCGGGGCGAGGTGCGGCTCATCGTTGCGACGGACAACGAGCGGATCCTGGGCCTCGGCGATCAAGGCTGCGGCGGCATGGGGATCCCGATCGGCAAGCTCTCCCTCTACACGGCGTGCGCCGGGGTCCCTCCGGCGCTGACGCTGCCGGTCTCACTCGACGTCGGGACCGACAACGAGACGCTGCTGTCCGATCCGCTGTACCTCGGATACCGGCGACCGCGGCTGCGCGGCCGCGCTTACGATCGGTTCCTCGACGCCTTCGTGGAAGGTGTGCGCGAGACGTTCCCCCGCGCGTTGCTGCAATGGGAGGATCTCAAGAAACACAACGCGGTAGCCGTTCTGGACCGGTATCGCCACCGGTTTCCGAGCTTCAACGACGATGTTCAAGGCACCGGTGCCGTGGTGCTCGCCGGCGTCCTGGCGGCGTTGCGAAGGATCGGCGGCAGGCTCGAGGAGCACCGGTTCGTCATCGTTGGCGCCGGAGCAGCGGGTATCGGTATCGCGCGCACGTTGTCGGCGGCGATGCGCCGGGACGGCGTCGACGAACGCATCATCCGCCGAGCGATCGTCATGACGGATCTTGGGGGGCTGCTGTATCTCGGTCGTCCCGATGTGTCCGACGAGCAGGAACCGTTCGCGCTGGGCCCGGCCGAGACATCGCTGTACGGGATCTCCGCGGTCCACGACCTCGTGACGATCGTCGGCCGCATCCGCCCCACGTTCCTGATCGGCGCCACCGCAGAACCCGGCGTCTTCACGGAGGCCGTGATCCGCGAGATGGGGGGCCACGCAACGACCCCCGTCGTCTTCCCGCTCTCAAACCCGACGTCCAGTGCGGAAGCCATCCCGGCCGACGTCGTCGCGTGGACCGGCGGGCGCGCGCTCGTCGCGACGGGCAGCCCGTTCCCCCCCGTCCTCTGGGGCCGGCAAACGCGGGTGGTCGGACAATCGAACAACGCGTTCATCTTCCCGGGAGTCGGGCTGGGTGCGATCGCTGCGGGGGTGATGGAGATCAGCGACGAGATGTTCCTGACGGCGGCGCGCGAGCTTGCCGGCCACGTAACCGCAGATCGCCTCGCGACCGGCGCTTTGTACCCCCCGGTTTCCGCACTGCGGGAGGTCTCGCGCTCCATCGCCGTCGCGGTCGCAGCCGCAGGAACCGGCGAAGATCGGGAGCAGATGAGCGCGGTCATCGATGCGTTCATGTGGCGACCGGAGTACGCCGTCCTCCACTAGTTTTCGGCCGGCCGGCGGAAGCGCAGATGCGGGCTGTTCACGGGTTCAGCGACGCGTGATCCGCGCACACTCGCGGCACGTCAGCCGTCGCGGGTCGGCGAGCTTCCGGCGCAGTCGCGGCACAGCATCTTCTGCGGATCGGCGAGGCGCGCGCGGCTCATAACGAGGAAGCACGAGGTGCACGTGAACTCGAGACGGCCCCGACCAACCGGGGGTTGCGGAGTCTCCGAGTCGACCTTCTCGTCGCGATGCATAGCACTCTCGAGCTCCTCCAACGCCAGCTCCCCGTCGTCGGCTCGTTCGTGCAGCGCCTCGAGCTCCGTCTCAACCTGCTCCTCGAGCGGCAAGGGGATCATTTCGATGGTCCCCAGGTCCTTTCCCCGGCGATGTCCGTTCTTTCTGGTCACGGCCAACCTCCTAAAGGAGCGCTTCTCCAGCTTCACCGCTTCGGAAGTTGCAAGGCAGGGCTGATGGTCCCAGAAGTCGACGGTCGAACGGATACGGCGACGGCTGGTTAGGACCGTCGGGCGAGGCCTGCGAGGCCAAACACCCAACCGGCCATCGTCGAAGCCCTAGAGGCTTTCGTCCCGGTTGTCTAGGGACGGATGCGCCTACGCGGGCGGGCGGACCTGGGGCTCACTGGACGGTGCAGAAACGGGCTGCCTTTGGAGGTGAGCACGGATGGTGCGGAGATCCAAGACGCGGCAGGTTCCCTATGTGCCGAACGAATGGCCTGAGCCCAGGCTCGAGCCCAGGGTGCTGGTGGAGGAAACCGACGAAGTTGGCCGATGGGCGACGGTTCGTCTCCTCGAGCGTTCGGGCTTCGAGGTGGGCGAATGTCCGGGGCCCGATGCCACGCGAGGCTGGGAGTGTCCGATCCCACGTGGTGTCACCTGTCCGCTCGTGGAAGGCGCAGACGCCATCGTCTTCTCCCTGAGCCTCGGGTCGGAAGAGAATCGAGCGATCCTCGGTACGCATAGACAGACGATTCTCGAGCGTCCCGTGTGTGTAGAGGCGACGGGGCCCGAGGCGTTTGCCAACCGTCATCTGCTCGACGGCTGCAGGGTCCTTAGCCCCGGCGGACTCGGTGATCTCGTCCCCGAGGTCGTGTCCGCGCTCAAGGGCCGGCCGATGGACGATTGACCGGCCGGCGATCCACTCCTGACGGAAGGTGCGCTCGGACTCACCTGGGACGCGTCCCGAACGCGCGGGAGCGCTATGGTGTCTCCGGCTTATGAGGCGGCGGACGCTCATCCTGGTCGCTACGATGGCCGGGCTGCTCGCTCTGCTCGGAGCCGGTGCCGCGGCGTTCCGGCTGAACCGGTCCGGTCGGCCCCAGGAACGAGCGATCGCGCTGGTGTCGCCCTCGCCTTCTCCCTCGCCATCGGTTGCTCCGACTGTTTCTCCGTCGCCGTCGCCGTCGCCGTCACCTAAGCCGAAACCATCGCCGAGCCGCCGGCCGACCGTCTACGCCGCTCCGTGGACGGGCCCCGCCCAACCCAGCGCAACCTGCGGCACGAAGGGCGCACGGGTCGTTCGCTTCCGCATCCAGGTCGACCGCGGACTGCCTACCACGCCGGAACGCTTCACCCAGGACGTGCTGTCGATCCTGTGCGACCGGCGATCGTGGATCGCCAGCGGGCAGGTGCGGTTCCGTTACGATCCGAAGGGCTCGCTGCTCATCGGGCTCCGCACCCAGGAGCACAAGAACAGCATCTGCTACCCCTACACCGGGTACGGGTCGTGTCAGGTGCCGGGCCAGGTCGTGATCAACGCGGAGCGGTGGTTCGGTGGGTCGAAGTTCGTCAACCTGACCGTGAGCGACTATCGGCGGCTCGTCATCAATCACGAGGTCGGACACACGATCGGGCAGCGTCACCGCGGGTGTCCGAAGGAGGGGGCACCGGCCCCGGTGATGATGCAACAGTCCCTGGGCCTGACGACCGAGGGGCGTACCTGTCGCGCGAACCCGTGGCCGTTGTCCTACGAGCTCAGCTCCGTACCCTGAGGTCGCGGCCTTCGGCCCTCCGAGCGGCCATCACCGCAGAGTGCCGCCACGTCATCCTCAACGGCGGCGGCCAGCGGAGACCGACCCGGCGAGGCACAGGACGGCCGGGCCGATCGGAGGAAGCTTCCGCAGTGTCTGCGGAGACGATCGCATAGCCGTCCATCGCGGAGTTGGCGAAGCGCGGCACGTCGATCGCCGCGACGACACGCTCGGCCAGCACGAGCCCACACGCGTCGCGAAGGACCACGGTCTCGGGGGGAGCGGAGTGAGGTAGCGAAGGGCGCGAGCGACTGCCTCCTCGTATCTGATGAGCGCGTGTTCAAGTTCTTCCGCAGTGACGGTGCGGACGCTCATTCTTTCGCCTGCGCCGGTGCCACCGCCCCCCGGTCCGCTGCCTCGCGAACCGCAGCCGAGAGCGTGTCGAGCGATGCGCCGCCACGGTGCGCGATCCCGAGCACGTAACACAGGAGCGGGGCGTTGGTGCGGTCACCGCTGGTATGCGCGGCGATCCGTGCGAGGTCGAGCAACGTCCGTACGTCCTTGGGAGACAGGGTCAGCGTGTCGGGGGCCTGACCCACGGTCGACGCGACGGCTCGGGTGATTTCCTGGAGCCAGTTCGCCGTCATGATCTCCTCCTCGCCTCTAGGCGGCTCCACGGAAGCAGGACCGTCGGCGCTGCTTTCCGTCGTCGGCGCGACGATCCCCGTGTGTAAGGCCCGGATCTCGGCGAAGACTGTCGCGGAGTGCCCCCTCGGGAGGCAGGGCCCATGGTCCCTCGAGCTGGAGGGCTATTGACCCTGTCCTCAGAGCCTGGCCGGCGGGGCTAATGGCACAGGAGCACGAGATACGCGATGAACATTCGAGCGAAGCACCTCCGGGTAAGAGCGCTCCGTCAGCGGGGCGGCGACCGGACGCCCGCACGGGCGACCTCGACATGCCGCTTCGAGATCTTCGATCTCCACTGTCGGCTGTGTGCCGTGGTGCTGAGGCAATCCCTGGCCGTGCTTCCCGGCGTGGTCGCCGTATCGGTGAACGAGGCGATGGGTTGCGCCAACGTCGATTACGAAAGGACTCGCCTGGGGTGGGAGGACCTGAGGGTCACCATCGCGAAGGCGGGCTTCAACGTCCATGACGAGCGGGTCCGTCTCCGGCCCATGGTGGCATCTCTTTCACCGGTCGGCTCGCCGCTCGCATGACCCGGCTCGCCGCTCGCATGACCGAGCTCGTTATCCCACGATAGGCGAGCGGAGGAAGGCCTCGGCCCGAAATACGTCTCCACCCAGACCGGACCCCGATTTCCTCCTATGGCCGATGGCCCCAGAACGAGAGGGCCAGTCGCGCCTTTTGTTACTCACGCCCGTAACGGATGCTCGCTCCATCAGCAGCGCTGTCATGGGGAGGGGCCACATCGCGTCCACGTCGGCGCGCGCATCACGCCGGGCGGGGCGCGGTTCGGCACCTACGTCGCCAAAGTGCCCGCCCGGGCGGCACCCGAGGCGCTCGCGCGCCTGGTCGCCGCGTACACGAGCGAGCGACGAGAGGGCGAAGCGTTTGCCGATTGGGTCGACCGGATCGGCGTCGCCGGTATCGAGCAGCGCGTCGCCGACCTCGAGCATCTCCCCGCGAAGGAGGAAGCGCCCGAGTTGTTCGAAGCTTGGGGATCGTCCGAGCCGTTCCGCGTGATCCTCGGGCGTGGCGAATGCGCCTCGTGAACCAGCCCAAGCGACCCGGCCCAGACGGGCCACACGGCCCTAGGCGCCCGAACGCGCTCGAGAGGTAATTGGCCTGCGATCTTCGACCGCACGGTCGTGCGAAAGGAGGCTCCGTTGACCTTTCTTGAGCTGGACGAGCTGACCGCGGAAGAGCGCACGCTGCGTGACGAGCTGCATCGGGTCGCACTCGAGGTTCTGCGCCCGGCGGCTCGGGCCCTGGACCGGATGGATCCGGAGGAGCGTGTCGCACCCGGCTCTCCGTATCACGAGGCAATGCGGACTCTCCGACGGCTCGGATACCACCGGATCTTCCTCCCGCCGGAGTACGGCGGACCCGACCCGCCGCTCGGCCCTCTGGGTCGCGCGATCGTCTTCGAGGAATTGGCGTGGGGGAGTCTCGGCCTGGCGACGGCGTTCGGCGTCGACATGCTGCCGTTCGTGCTGATCTCGAATTTCGGCGGTGACGAGCTTCGCCGGGAGCTGCTCGCTCCCTGGGCCGAAGATCGCGAACTGGCCTACCACGGCTGCTGGGGCGTCACGGAGCCGGCGCACGGGAGCGACGCGATCTCCTTCCTTCGCGACGAGGGGGCCGCGTCGTTCGGGCCCGGGCAGGTCATCGCCGAGGCCGACGGAGACGGGTGGGTGATCCGAGGGCAAAAGGCGGCGTGGGTCAGCTCGGCGCCGGTGGCGACACACTGCGCGGTTCACGCGCAGGTCCGGGACGGCGGCGACTTTCTGCACGGGCTGCTGGCCGTCGTGCCCCTCGATTCGCCCGGCGTCCGTCGCGGCCGCCCCGTCGACATGCTCGGCACGCGCGACGACCCGCAGGGCGAGATCTTCTTCGATGGGGTGAGGATCCCGGAGCGGTACGTCGTCGTCGCGCCCACACCGTTCTACGGGGTGTTCGTCGACCAGCTTCTGTGCCTCACGAGCGTAGGCATCGGCGCGATGGCCGTCGGCGTCGCCCGAGCAGCGTTCGAGGAGGCGCTGACCTACGCGAGGGAGCGCGTGCAGGGCGGCGGGCCGATCACGCGCCACAAGAACATCCAGCTGACGCTGTACTCGATGTTCGAGAAGGTCGAGACCGCCCGCGCGTACACACGTGGGGCGATGCGTCACGTATACCGTCGCGCCCTGGAGGAGGCCACCTATGACGCATCGCCCCGCCACGCGCGGGCGGCGCAGATCTACGCCAAACGAGTGGCGTTCGAGGTCGCGCACGACGCCGTGCAGGTCCACGGCGCGATGGGCCTCAGCAAGGAGTCCCTCGTCGAGAAGCTCTTCCGCGATGCGCGGTCGTTGCTGATCGAGGATGGGACGCTCGAGGTGCTCTCGCTCGACGCGGCGCACGACGTGATCGCGAGCTACGAGAGCGAACGGTACGAGCTGTCGGAGGTGATGGCGAAATGGTGACGGTCAAAGGGATCCCGCTCGACGCGCCGCTCTACGAGATCGACGCCGAACGCGGAGTCGAGTACTGGGGGTGCAAGGCTCTCGCTGCGTTCTTCACCATCGACGGAGACGTCAGCGATCTGCTTCCCGCCGGGCTCCGCCTGGCCGGGGACCCGGCGCTGGGCGCCGTCCTCATCGCCGACTACGGCGGCAGCACCCTGGGGCACTACAACGAGTTCGTGTCGTTGATCCAGGTCGTCGGTCTGGACGGCAAGCAGGGGATGTACGTCCCGTACATCTACGTGACGAACGATGCCGCGATGGCGGCCGGGCGGGAGCTGCTCGGCGCGCCGAAGAAGCTCGCCCACATCGAGATCACCCAGGAGTACGACCTGATCCAGGGAACGTTCGAACGGCCCCGCGGCAAGCGGTTGGTGACGTTCACGATGAAGCCGAGCACCCGCCTGAGCCGGGAAGCGATGGAGGCCGTGCTGCCGAACGGCACCCCGCTGTACTCATTGCGGCAGTCCCCGCCGGTCGACGGCCGCGGAGGAACGTCGGAACTCGTGCAGTGGTTCAGCGACCTGTTCACGCACGTCGACGCGAGCGGAAAGGAGATCCTCTTCGCCGGGCCGGCTTCGATCACCTACGACTCCCCGTCGGTGATCGACCCCGTGCATCGATTGGGCATCGGAACGATGCTGGCCGCGGCGTACACCGAGTTCGACATGGCGCTGCGGCCGGGGGCCATCGTGGAGCGGCCCGCCGAGCAGCGGAAGGAGGAAGTGAGCACCCGTTCGTCGGGTTGATAACGCCGGTTCTGAATGTGTTCCGGTGTTGCCGGGTTACTGCGCGCACCCCACCGGTGCTGATCGCCCGCCGTCGCCGGCCGTGAGTGGGGCCTCGCCCACGTCTCTCGGGATCAACCCAGCGATCGGGTCGCCCTGGGCGCGGTTGGCGCCGGTGTTGGATAGCGTGGTGACGCCGCACACGTTCGCGAGCGTCGACAGCGGCGTGATGCCGTGAACGTGCGCCGAAGCGGGCGCCGCCGACAGCACTCCGAGGGTGCCGATCATCAGGACGAGCAACAGCACGGCCGGCACCTTCCTACTCACGCGGGCCTCCTCTCCATCTCGTGTACACCCGTCCATACGGGGACCGAGTCGAAAGGGTTCACCGGCGTCGAAATCTCGTTGCCGTTGCGGGGTCGCGGTGCGATTCGAATACGCGAAGTCAAGACATGCGATATCGGGAGGGACCGATCGCCCCATGCCGGTCCCTCCCGAAACGTAGCGCTATCTCGTGAACTTGAAGTAGGCGAAGTGGTGCGTGCCGTCCTTCAGCTCCAGATCGAAGAGCCGGCACTTCGACGCCGAACTCGACCATGCCTTGGCGGTTTTCCAGACGTAGGTGTAGGTGTTGGTCGTGGCGTCGTAGGACAGACTGCTGTTGCCTGCCGCCACCATCGCTTCGACGCCGTCCCAACCCGAGAAGGACTCACACTGAACCTGATCGCGTGTGACGCTCGTGATCACGTCGAGGCCTCGATCTCCGCCGAGGCTGAACTTCACCGGGACGGCAGCGCCCGCCTTCATCACGTTGTAGACCGGGTTGGCACCGGTCCCAGGGGTTATCGACCGGGGCGAAGAAGCCGCTCCAGTCGTAGGAAACGACGGGGTCGCCGATGTAGCGCGCCACCGCGAAGTCCCAGTTCGAACCGCTCCAGGACGCCCCGGCGGCAACGATCTTGGCATCAGGCCCGATGGCGAGCGCACGCGCTTCGTCGTCCCCCGTTCCGATCGGCGTCGTGACGATCCCGTCGCCGTCGAACGTCGCGTCGGGGGTCCCGTCGGGGTTGTAGCGGACGAGCGCGAAGTCCCTGTTCGAACCGTTGTTGAAGTAATCGCCGGCCACGATCTTGCCGTTCGCCTGGATGGCAACGGAATTCGCGGCGGACTCCGACCCGATCGCGGTCGTGAGCTTGCCGTCGCCGTCAAATGCGGAGTCGAGGCTGCCGTCGACGTTGTAGCGGGCCAGTGCCATCTGAGGGGCCGACCAAGCGAGCCAGGTAGATTCCCGGGCATGCGCTCTCCTTCTTCGCATTTCGAGCGCGGGCCCCGCCGCACACCGGCCGGGTCGGACCCGTGCCGGACGGGCCGGTTGATCCGTTGACGCCTCGCCCAAACACGATCACCGGTACCGGGGCATGACCTCCTCCGCGAAGCGTTCCAGCGCCTCGATGTTGAAGGGTGTGATCAGAAGGATGATGTGGCCGACGCCTGCATCGAGATAGGCGTCCACCTGGCGGCATACCTCATCGGGAGGCCCGGCGAGCATCCACCGCTTCCCTTCGGCCTCCTCGACGCCCTGATACGCGGCCCACCCCTGCACCATGAACGCGTACGGCTCCATGTCCTCGGCGATGACGGCCGGCAGCAGGACCGCCTTCTCGATCGCTGCCGCATCCCGGCCCTCCGCTTCGCACATCTCGCTCAGCAGCTCCCCGCGGCGACGGAAGATCTCCGGTGAGCCGAACGAGGTCCAGGCGTCGGCGTGTCTGGCGACGATGGGCAGCATCCGCTTCTCTCCCACGGCCGCGATCGTGATCGGCGGGTGCGGGACCTGCACGGGTTTGGGCTCCGCCACCGCTTCGCTCAGCGCGTAATGCGTGCCTTCGAAGGTCGTGTGCTGCTCCCGCCACAAGCTCCGGATCACGGTCAGCGCTTCGTCGAGCCGCTCCGCCCGTTCACCGACCGACCCGAAGGGCAGCCCGAACATCGCGTGCTCCGGCTCGTACCATCCTGCGCCGATGCCGAACTCGAGCCGGCCGTTCGAGATGACGTCGACGGTGGTGGCGATCTTCGCGAGCACGGCCGGGTGGCGGTAGGTATTGCCGGTCACCATCGCTCCGAGCCGGATGCGCTCGGTGTGGACGGCGAGGGCCGCGAGGCAACTCCAGGCCTCGAGGCACGGCGTCATCGGATCCATCATCACGGCCGTGAAGTGATCGTAGGTCCAGGCGGTGTCGTAGCCGAGGTCCTCTGCCCGGCGCCACATCTTGACGATCTCGTCCCAGGTCGCGAACTGCGTTCCGGTGTGGATCCCGAACCGCGCCTGCTCGCTCACGTTCATCCCTCCTTCGGCAGCGCTTCCAGCCAGGATGCGACGGCCGCGAAGACCTCGTCCGGTGCGCGCTTGCCGAAGACGAGGTCGATGTGCCCGTAGTCGGCGGCGTCGCCGTTGGCGAGCGAGAACTCGCGGTAGCTCTTGTGTTCAGACGCGATCGCGTCGTACGCGGGACGAACGGAATCCGGTGGCGCCAGCCGGTCGCCGGCCCCAGCTGCGATCAGCGCGGGCACCGTGATCCTCCCCATCGCCGACCGATAGTCGATCCTCCCGTCCGCCGATCCGAACGATCCCGTCCGCGACCACCGGACGAACTGGCGGAGCTTCGCGGCCGGCACGTCGCAGATGAACCGGCGCAACGCGCGGCCGAACGCGCGGCGATCGACGTTGGACGTGTTCATGCCCACCTCGAGCATCCGGGGGGAGGAGCGTGCGAGCAGCCAGAGCGTCGTCAGAGCCCGGCGCTGCGGCAAGTGCCGGGACGACGTGGCGAGCAGCCCCTCCCCCACGAGCTTCACGAGATGCGATCCGGCCGGCACTTGCACGGTGGGCGAGGCCATCGTCACCAGCCCGGCGATGTCGCCGCACCGCGACGGATCCGAGCCGAGCGCCGCATAGCCGAGCAAGCCGCCCATGCTGTGGCCCACCCACGCGGGACGCCGCCCCGTCCGCGCCGCGACGTGCCGTACCGCGGCCGGGAAGTCCAACGAGGCGAGATCGTCGAACGTCCACGTCCGGCGCGCCGAGGCGCGGGCCGGCAGGCTGGCGCCTCGCCCGCGCAACTCGAGCGCCCACGCGTCGAACCCCCGGCGCGCCAGGTAGCGCGCGAGCGAGTACCGGTCGTCGAAGTCGAAGAAATGATGCGTGCACGCGAACCCGCTGCAGAGGATGACCGGTGGCACGTCAGTCCTGCCGCCCTCGTACCGGTAGAGCGCCAAGTCCCAGCCGTCGTCGGTCGGCGCGTGCTCGAGCCGCCATTCCACCCGTGGCGGCGTCAGAGGCCTGGGGGCGGTCACCGGCGCGTCCCGCCCCGGTCCCCCGATCCGGCGACGCCGCCACGCTCGTAGCGGCTAAAGATGATGCCCCGGCGGTGTCGAAGGGTGGCATCGATGAGCCGCTGCACGCGTTTGCGCACGATCTCGTTCAGTCGGTCGACCGTATGCTGGTCGTCGGCGTCCCGTGGCGTTCCCGGCAGGTGGATCGTCTTGCCGAACCGGATGAAGATCTTCGTCGGTAACGGCATCGGGAAAAGCACGACCGGGAAGAACGGCATCGAGACGAGACGCGCGACCTGGGGGATGTTGCCGAGCATAATGTGCGCTTCCTCGGCGCCGACCACCGCGAGCGGCACGATCGGCGAGCCGGTTCGCAACGCGATCTTGATGTAACCGCCGTTGCCCGGCGCATAGCCGCGGTGCGGCAGGACGCGGTAACGCTGCGTCAGATACGGCCGCGTCATGTCGGGTGCCCCGCCGGGGAACAGGACCACGGGTTGGTTTTCTTCGAGCAGGGACTCCACCACGTCCGGCGTCCCGACGATAGCCCCCTGACGGGCGAGGAACCGCCCGATCGGGTCGACGCGGCCGAACATCCGGTCGGCGATGAAGCGCGGGTACCGTCCGGTCGCCTCGTGCACCCCGACGAAGAGGCAGGCCGCGTCGTAGGGCATGACACCCGAGTGGCATCCGACGATCAGGGCGCGGCCGTCGGGGATGTTCCCGCCGCCGATCACCGTGGGGTGGAAGTAACGCCACACCGTGGCACGCAGAAGCCCGATCGACCGCTCCGCCGACCGTTCGTCGAACGGGTCGGCGTACCGCTTCGCCCGGGTCGGTTGTCTGGATAGAGTCGTCGCCCCCGGCCTCACCGCAACGGCCATCACCGCCACCTCCCTCCGCGCTCCCCTCCTTAAAACACCCCGAGGGTGGCCGGCGATAGGGGCAAATGCCCTAGGTGCCTGGGGGCGAACGGCCCTCAGGGTCGGCGACGACGTCCTGGTTCGGCCCCCTCCGCGGCTCAGGTGGCCACGTCGGCGGATTCACCGATTGTTTCTTCGCCGGTCAGGTAGCAGCCGGAGTCGGCCGGACGCCGCCGTCCGGGAGCGGGAGGAACCCGCTCGGGCACACCTCCCCGATGTGAGAGATGTAGAGGTAGCTTCTCCCGTCGCCGTTAGGCGGGAGCCTCCGTCACTTCACGTCGAAGGGCGCCGCCGCGCCACGCTCGCCCGGCCCAGGAGCGAAGGACCCCCAGGATCCGGGTCGAACGGTCCTCGGCATCAGGACGGGCGGGGATATCGTCGGTACCGTGGCCACGATCGGGGAGGCCCGGCAAGGGCTGACGGTTGGCGACGTGATGGTGTCCGTGCATCCGAGCGTGCTGTCGGTGCTCATCATGGCGCCCTGGCCCGACTCGGTGCGGGGAATCTGCGTGTCCGACGGTGCGGCGACGAGCGAGGCCGCCCGAGTGATGCTGCGAACGGGCTCTCAATTCGTGCTCGCGGTCGACGACGACGGACATCTGGTCGGAATGGTGTTACGCGACCGGCTCTCCTCGGGGCGACCTCGGCGCCGCCGGGTGCGCGCGGGGCCCGAGGCAAAGGATCTCGGCCCGTCGAGTCGAACACCGGCCCGGACCGCTCCTACGAGCTGAGCGGAGCATCACCCAGAGATCCCGACATCCCTCCAGGGCCTTTCGGCCCCGTGTGACGCGGGCCGGACGGGCCTGCGCTCGGCCGTCCCTATCGTCGTTCTATTGGTTGGATGGAAGGCTAGGGAACCATGGCCGGGAGGGTAAGCACGCATGGGATGGAGATCGAAGCCCCAGCAACCGCCGCACGTCCCGGACGAATGGCCCGAGCCGAGCCTCGAGCCGAGGGTCCTCGTCGAGAACGCCGACGACTTCGCTCGGTGGGCGACACGCCGCCTGCTGGAGCGCTCGGGTTTCGAGGTCGCCGATTGTTCCGGTCCCGACGCAGGTCACGGATGGCAGTGCCCGGTCACGCAGGGCGAACCGTGCACTCAGGTGGAGGGCGCGGACGCGATCGTCTTCTCCCTCGACTTGCGCAGCGATGAGGGGAGAGAGATCCTCGCGTCTCATCGGCAGGAACTGTCTGAGCGGCCGGTGGTCGCCGAGGTAACGGCACCCGAAGCCGGGCGCCACCGTGATCTTCTCGACGACTGCGCCGTCGTGAACCCTTCCGGGCTCGGCGATCTCGTGGGGGCGGTTGTGTCCGCGCTGAAAGACCGATCCTTCGACCATTGATCATCCGCCCGTCTCGGGCGCAGATACGGAGGGACACCGTCATGAAGCGAAGGAGATCGCGCGCGAGTATCGGCGCCGGCGTGGCCGTGGCTTTGCTGGCGGGTGCACTCGTCGCCTTGGTCGCTCGATCCGGCGGATCGCCCGGCGAGAGAGCCGGGGTCCTGTCTCACGGCCAGCAGATAGCGCAGCAGCGCACGGTGCTCGTTGCGAGCACCGGCTCCGATCAGATCTCGAGGCCCGGGCAGCCGCTGCATACGGTCCTCGTTTCCGGCTCCGTTCCCATGACGGCGACGATTGCGACGGTACTCTCGGATGAGAACTGTTCGCCGGACGCCGCCGGAGTCTCACATTGCACGAATCGCCTGCGGATCGATGGCGGTGGCGAGGTGACCGTGATGCATCCACACCGGATGGCCGAGGTTGCTTGCCTGGCACCAGGGGAACGCGTCGAGGTCCAGGCTGCCTGAGAAGGCAACCTGCAGACTCGTTGCGATGTTGAACGGCCCGGCTTTCGCCGGGCCGTTCCGGACCCTTCGGTCACGAGGCTTTGCGAAGCGGCGGCCACTTGGCCGGAGCCTGTTCCGGGCTCTGTTTCGTCACCCCCATGAGTCGCGCCGTCAGCACGGCGACGACGAGGATGACGACGCCGGTGACCGCCAGCGCCGTTGGCACGCCGAGCGCGTCGCCGAAGTTGCGAACGACTGCGCCCGTCACGTACGCGAATAGCCCGACTGCCCCGATGGTCAGACCGGGGGTGACTCGGAGCCCGACGCTGGCCGCCATGACTGCGAGTACGAGGTGCCGGCGGGATCGCGACGCGGTCGACATCGTGCAGCTGAGAGCCCGGCGCTCGGGACTGCGTGCCGGCGTCTCGCGTCCCTGCCGTGACGGGCCATCCGGCCGTATCGCTCGTGGATCTCAGCCGAGACGATCGAAGGCGAAGAAGGGGGGCGAGCGGTGCCGGACCGATTGAGCGCGCTCGACGCGTCGTTCCTTTATCTGGAGACTCCTAAGGTGCACATGCACGTCGGGGGTCTGGCCATATTGGACCCATCCGGCGCCCCCCGGCCGCTGACGGTGGAGCGCCTCCGGGACCTGACGGCGTCGCGGCTCCACAGGGTGCCTCGGTTCCGTCAGCAGGTGCTGTTCCCTCCCTTCGGCAGCGGCCGCCCCGCATGGGTGGACGCCGCGGATCTCGCTCTCGACTTCCACGTTAGGCGTGCTGTTGTGCCGCCGCCGGGGGGACCGCGGGAGCTGGCCGACCTCACCGCCCGGATCCACTCGCAGCAGCTCGACCGGGGGCGGCCGCTTTGGGAGATGCACCTGATCGACGGACTCGAGGACGGATACCAGGCCACGTTGACGAAAGCGCATCACGCGATGCTCGACGGGATCGGCGGCATGGACGCCTGCGCGCTCCTCCTCGATCACGATCCGGATCCTCCGCTGCTCACCGTTCTTCCGTGGCAGCCCGAACCCCAACCAACGCCGATTCGCATGCTGCGAGACGCACTCCTCGACCGTGTCACCGAACCGGCCGGCGCGCTCGGGCGCACGATGATCAACGTGATACGCGATCCGCGCGCTGTGATGAAGGACGCCGGTGCAGTGGCGGAGGGCATGGTCGGACTCGTTCGCCGCGGCCTCGCGCCCCTCAGCCCCTTCAACACCGCGATCGGCGGGAGCCGACGGTTCGCGATGACGGAGATCTCACTGGACGAAGCGCGCGCGGTGAAACGGTCGCTCGGCGGAACCGTCAACGATGTGATCCTCACGACGTTGGCCGGCGCGCTCTGGAGGCTGCTCGAACACCGCGGGGAACCCGTCGAAGGCAGGGCCCTTCGGTCGTTGATGCCCGAGTCGCTGCGGACCGCCGCGGACCGGCCTGGTCAGGGCAACCAAGTGACGACCTTCTTCGTGGACCTTCCCGTCGGGCCGATGGAGGCAACCGAGCGCTTGCGACTCGTGAATGCGGAGACGCGGCGCTTGAAGGCGTCGCATCAGGATGATGCCGCGACGGGCCTCATCCACCTCGCGATGCTGGCTCCGCCGGGGTTGCACGCGGCGCTTGCGCGCTTCGGCAACGGTCACCAACGCGTGATCAACCTGGTTGCGTCGAACGTGCCAGGCCCGCAGATCCCTCTCTATCTCGACGGAACGCGGCTCGTCGCCTACTACCCGCTCATGCCGCTCGGCGCGACCGTGGCGCTCTCGGTCGGGATCGTCACGTTGGTCGGTGTGATGGGGTTCGGATTCACTGCGGACTGGGCGGCGTTCCCCGATCTCGAGCTGCTGGCCGCGTACACGCGTGACAGCTTCGACGAGCTCCGCAAGGCCGCGGCCGTCTGACGCGGGACGGCTGCGTGGTCCGTTCGAGCGAGTGCTCGAAACGTGGTTCCACTAGTTGGGCTCAACCCTCTTGGCATCGCCGACGCCCCGCTACGGCACGTCGATGCGGGCCAGGGTGCCGTCGATCCCGTTGGCGACCCACACCGAGCCGAAGCCGGCTGCGACCGAGCCCGGTCCGCGGCCTGTCCTGATACGCGCGACCACCTTCAGCGTAGCCGGATCGATCTTGACGACCTCGTCGTCGTCGGAGCTTGTCGCCCAGATGAAGCGCCCGTCGTAGGCGACCTCACCTCCACCGTTCCCTGTCGGTACCTTGGCGCGCGCGTTCGTCGCCGGGTCGATCCTCACCAGCGTCCAGGGCTCGCCCATGATCGTCCACATGAAGCCGGCGGCGGCGAGGAGGCCGCTCGGACCGTGCGGGACGGCGATCTCGGTCTGGACCTTCCGCATGGCCGGATCGACGCGCGCGATCGCATGGTCGTCGTCGAAGCGATCGGTGTCGTTGACCTTCCCTAGTGAGATCCATAGCGAACCCGCCTGGAAGGCGAGGTCCATGGGCGCGCCGTCCAGCGGATACCGCGAAACCTCGAACGTCTCCGGATCGACGCGCGATAGCGAACCATAGCGAAGCTGCGCCCGCCCGGAGGTAACGTCTCTCCCGACACCGGCCGCCGTCCACAGCACGCCGTCGGCGAGAGTCATGCCGCCGAACCCCTCGCCAAGGTCGAGGCGGGGATCCACGAAGACATTCGTCGAGACGTCGAGGCGCTGCAGCATCCGCGACGCTCGCGATCCCTCCTCCCGGTCGAACGCGACCCACAGGAACCCGCTTCGCTCGAGGACACTTACGATCTGAAGGTCACTCTCCGGCGCCGGGATCCTGGCAACGATGCGCCCGGACGCCGGGTCGATCCGGATGATCTCGGTGGCATACGGCGCCGGCGGCGTGGTGGGGATCCAGTTGACAAGCCATAGCGCGCTCTCCCCGGCCGCGACCGTGAAACCGTCGGTCTCACCGATCGGGATACGCGCGGCGATCTCGGTCCCGAGGACGATCTCGTATCCGGGCGCCGGAGGTCCCTCGCCGACCCAGCGCTTGCGCGCGCCGGCCGGTGGGACGACTTCGAAGAGACCCTCCGCGAAGTTCGGATCGAACTCGATGCTCCGGATCTCGTGCACGACCTCGAATGTGACCACCTTCACCAGCATGCCCGTCTCGTCGTCGACCCACAGCTCGATGTCGCGAGGCTGCGTCGGGCGAACCGGGCAGATGAGCTTGCGAGCGCCGCGCCCGAGGAATCGCACCGAGGTCGCATGACAGTTCTCCTCGAAGAACGCGTCGGAGGGCTTCCCCTCGTCACCGGTCGCCTCGGGCCACCACTGCAGGGCCGGATCGAACGGCGCGGCCGGGCTCGACCGCACTGCACTTCCGACCTCTGCGAGCGGCCGCACCGAGAAGATGTTCGAGCGCGGGTTGTAGCGGCCGACGAGCGCTCCGTCGGAGACGTCGAACGAACCGGTGACGCCGAATGGAGTCGAGTTGGTTCGCAGGATCTTCGACCGCCACGCGGCGTCGCTCCGGTACCAGTCCTCGCGGAGCACCTCGACCTCGTAATCCGGCGACGAGGCGCTTTCGTCGTAGAGGCTGAGGACGGTGGCGTGGAACGGCGGGAGCGCCGCGAACCGGTGCCTCGCCTCCTGCAGCACCGCGAGCGCGGACGGTGGACGGGGGAACACTACGAGCGCGCCGACGACGAGGCCGACGAGGACCGTGAACGCCGGCACAAGTCGCCGCGCTCCCCGCCACCGCCGGCGCGGTGTCGAGGACGGAATCGCGCGCGGATCCGGCCGCAGCTCGCCCTCTAGGCGATCGAGCAGGCGCTCGGCGAACTCCACGCGCGGCTCGATGGGATGGTCCATCCCGGCCAGGATCATGGCGAGGGGATCCTCACGCATGGGAGGCCTCCGTATAGGCGCGCTTGAACCCTTCGCGACCGCGCGCGAGCAGCGACTCGGTCGCGTGGACGCTCCGCGCGAGCGTTCCCGCAACCTCGGGGACGGAGAATCCGTCGACGTAGCGCAGGGTCAGGGCAGCGCTCTGGGACGCCGGCAAGGCGGCGAGGGCGGCGAGCGCGCGCTCGCGGCCGTGCTCCTCATCCCAGACCAGGCTGTCCTCCGGGACGGGATCCGGCTCATAGGCGCGACGCAACGTCCGGCGCTCCCTCTCCGCGCGCCGGTAGTTATCGATGAGCTTGTGCCTTGCGATCCCGAGGATCCAGGGGATCGGATCCTCAACCGCGATCCCCCGCTTGATCTGCGCGACGCCGGCCATGAACGTCTCCTGGGTCAGGTCCTCCGCCACCGCCGGCACGCAGCCGCACCGGTGGAACAGGTAACCGTAAACGCGAGGGAGCGCCTGCCGATAGAAGGACCGGAACCCGGCCCGATCCTTCAGGTCGATCACGATCCCGGCCTGCGATCCATCCATCCACGGCCATCCAGTGTGTCGCGCGGCTGCCCTGATTTCCGTCGCTCTAGATCCTCAGGCCCAAGTGTCTCTCGTTGCCCGGGTCATCCGGCCCGGCCGCGCCGGGCCGGGTGGGGATCCTCCTCGACCGACGGAACCGGGCTGCGGCAAGCGACTCCCAATGCGAAGACCGCTCTTCGAGCGATCTCAGGCTGATGGAAGGCGGTGGGGATCATGGCCAGGCGGCTCACGGGCTTGACGGTGTTGGTCCTGGGGTTCGTGTTCACGGGCGGCGTTCCGGCCGTTGCGGGGGCGGCCAGGTGCGGCGACATCGCTTCGCTCACGGCGGTCTCCTCCCTGGTTTCCGGACCCGGCCCTGATGGGCTGTCCGGCTACGCGTTCGAGGTCTCGATGGGGACGGGCGTGGCGAGGTGCGCGGGCATCGTCGAGTACGACCTCGTGATCTTGGATGGCGAATCGATGAGTACCGGCCTCGCGCAGGGGTCGACCGGGGTCGATCCGAGGACGCGTACCGTCACGTTCTCGTGGTCCCCGCTCCAGGATGACGACCCGGCTTTCTGCATCGTGACGTGGTCCCGTTCGATGCGACTTGAGGACTGGGCTCCGGATGCCGGCTGTCTCGCGGTGACCGCCGGAGCGCGACCGGTGACGATCGCCGATCCGCTCGGTGATCCCACGCCGATATCCACGGCACCGTGACGCGCCGAACCGAAAGGAGAAGATCCGTCATGAATCGGCGATCCATGCTCGTTGCAGCGGCGATGGTCACACTTGCGGCGATGGCGATTCCGTCCGCCGAGGCGTCGTTCCCGGGCCTCAACGGCAAGCTGCTGTTCATGTCGAGTCGAGACGGCAACAGCGAGATCTACGTCATGAGCGCCGACGGCTCGGGGGCGGCGAACCTGACGCGCAACACCGCCTACGACGGCGAGGCGGCGTGGTCGGCCGACGGAACCAAGATCGCGTTCAGCTCGTTCCGCGCCGGGAACTTCGAGATCTACGTGATGAACGCCGACGGCACGGGCGTCAAGCGGCTGACGCGAAACAGCTGGTCGGACAGAGATCCAGCTTGGTCGCCCGACGGCAAGAAGATCGTGTTCGCGTCCGCGCGCGGGAAGGATCCGGGCACCGATCTGTGGGTGATGAACGCCGACGGGAAGAAGCCGATCCAGCTCACCCAGACATTCGGGATGGAACACGAGCCCGTGTGGTCACCCGACGGAACGTGGATCGCCTTCCGTGGAACCGTCGGATGCTGCACTTCATCGGAGCCGCCGGACCTCTACGTCGTGCGGACCGACGGGTCGAGCCGCATCAACGTGACGAACACGCCATCGGTCTACGAGTCGTCGCCCGACTGGTACCCGGCTCCGGCGATCAGCCGCCTCGTCTTCGGCGCATGCGACGGCACGTGCGTCGGCTCGGGGCCCATCGACTGGGAGATCTACACGATGGATGTGCCGGGATCGCCGGTGAGGCTCACGTTCGACACGACGCCCGACGGCGCCCCGGTCTGGTCTCCCGATGGCACGAGGATCGTCTTCGGCTCCAGCCGCGACGGCGACGAGGAGGTCTACGTCATGAACGCCGACGGGACTTCGGTCGCGCCCCTCACCGTCAACGAGGTTATGGATCAGCGTCCTGACTGGCAGGCGATCTAACGAGAGGCGGCTGTGCCGGTTCGCCGGACGAGGCTCGGCGTCCCGGCTCAGCGCTCCCGGCCTCGATGAGCTCCACGCGCACGGGAGCCCCGGTGGGCAGGCCGCCGGTCGGCACGACCGCGAAATTCGGTGAACGAGGCGATGGGCTGCGCGAACGTCGAGTATGAGACGGCTCGCTTGCGGTGGGAGGATCTGAGGGTCACGATCGCGAACGCCGGCTTCGACGTCGGGGTCAGGTCCGTCTCCGGCTCTCGCTAGCGTGCTGCGCGGAAAGTTGCTGACGGGAAATCCGTAGGCGCCACACTTTCTCCCGCCCCACCGAGCAAGACGCCGATCCCGCTGTGACGCCCCTGGGCGTCCGTCGATCGCGGGGGCTCCCTCCGGAAGGAGAACCGCGGGCCCACTTGGTTCCCCAGGGCCGATGGCCCCCCGCCGAAGGGCCGGTCGCCCCTTATGTCGGACCAGCCAGCGGGTAATGCTTGCCCCATTCACCGTGCCGTCACGGGAGGGGACCAACATGAAGCTCAGCCGACGGACGTTCCTCAAAGGCGTGGGCGCTGGAGGCGGAGCGCTCGCAACGACCCGCTTCTTCACCGACGGTCCTCAGACGCTCGTTGCGAAGACGACGGCGGGCGCCGCGCTCAAAGAGGAGCTGGTTCCCACCGCCTGCTGGATCGGAAAGCAGGACTGCGGCATCGTCGCTCGGAAGATCGGCGGGCGCGTGGTCAAGCTCGAAGGGATGCCGGAGCATCCCCGCAACCTCGGCACGCTCTGCCCGAAGGGCGTCGGCCAGATCTCGGCCTTGTACGACCCCAACCGCGTAAAGACACCATTGATCCGAACCAACGAAAAAGGGGCTACGGGCCGGTGGCGGAAGGCTTCATGGGACGAGGCGCTGTCGCTCGTTGCCGCGAAGGTGCAGGAGGTCCGCGCGAAAGATCCCAAACTCGTTCTTTGGCAGAAGGGTCGGAGCAAGTCCGAGGAGCTCTACGACGAAGCCTTCGTCGATGCGATCGGCGCCTCGAAGCTCGGTCACGGCGCGTTCTGCTCCGACGCCGGATACCGCGCGTGCGAATACACGATCGGCATCAAGGGTGTCCTCCACCCCGACCTGCGGAACGCCCGCTACGTGCTGGCGTGGGGCTGGAACATCACCGGCGCCGGCGGAAACAAGCTGTGCTGGATCACCTGGCCTCGGGAGCTGGTCGCCGCCCGCGAACGCGGCCTCAAGGTAGTGGCCATCGACCCGCGCCGCCGTCCCAGCGGTCCACACGCCGACGAGTGGCTTCCGATCAAGCCCGCGACCGACCTGGCGCTGGCGCTGTCGCTTTCGAATGCACTGATCGCGCGGGGGTCGATCGATCGCGAGTACCTCACGCGCTACACGAACGCGCCGTACCTGGTGAAGGGCGACGGAGCGTTCCTGAGGATCGACGGTAAGGAGCAGGTCTGGGATGCGCGTGTCAAAGCCGCCAAGCCGCACGACGCCGCCGGCGTCGCGCCGGCGCTCGACGGTGCGTTCACGGTCGACGGAGAGAAAGTGCGCACGGCCTTTACGGTACTCAAGGAGCACATCGCTCCCTACACGCCAGAGTGGGCTGCGGAAATCTGCGGGGTCCCAGCCGAGGCCATACGGCGCATCGCCCGAGATCTCGCCGACAACGCGATGATCGGCGCCACCGTGCGGCGTGACGGGCTCGATCTCCCCCTCCGGCCGGTCGGCGTCATGTTCTACCACGCCGCGCAGCAGGAGCTCGGATTCCAGGCTACGCGAGCGATTCTTCTGGCGTTCATGTTGCTCGGCGCGGTCGGCGCGGTCGGCGGCGTCTTCTCGGACTTCAAGTGGAAGATCAATGAGAACTACGAGAAGCTCGACCACATCGAGATCAAAGACCCTCCGTACGACATCGCCCTCAAAGACAGCAAGTTCTTCCCGATCAATTCCAAGAGTCCGGCCGTCGCCGCGGTCGCGATGCTCGACCCCGAGAAGTTCGGCGTGGAGAAGATCCCCGAAGTGGTCATCGTCCACATGGCGAACCCGGTCGTCTCGTTCCCCAACACCGAGGTGATCAAAGCCGCGTACCACAAGTTCAAATTCGTCACGGTGATCAGCCCTTGGCTGTCCGAGACGGCGGACCTGTTCGCAGACGTGGTCCTACCGGCTGCCACGATGGAGAAGTACGAAGGGCCGATCAAGGCGGGCGACGCGTACACGGACGCGAGTACGCTTCGGCTCCCCATCATGGAGCCGCTGGGTGAATCGCGCGGCGAGATAGACATCTACCTGGACCTGACGGAGAGGCTCGGGGTCCTGTTCGGGGAGGGCGGTTACCTCTCGCACATAAACGAGACCCTCGAGCTGTCGGGCGCGCAGGCTCTTTCGCTCGACCGCAAGCCGGCGGTGCGAGAGATCTTCGACCACTGGGCGAAGGCGAACCACATCGACGAAGGCATCGCGTACTTCGAGGAGCACGGCGTCAAGGTGAAGGGGCCGCTGGCGGCCAAGGACGTCTACGGCTATGGGATGGAGCCGGCCTTCGGTGGCGCGCTGCATCGCCTCTACGGTGAGTCGCTCCTCGGCTACCAGCACGGCATGAAGGCGAAGGGCGCGGAGCAGATCTACTGGCAGGACTACACGCCGCTCCCGACGTGGCGCGCCCCGACGATGGAGGGTTCGCCGGCGCAGTACGACCTCTATCTCATCAGCTACAAGCTCGTCGAGAACAAGCAGTCGCGCTCGAGCTTCATGCCGCTGCTCGCCGAGCTGGCTCCCCGTCAGCACATCGACGTGAACCCGGCGACGGCCGCTCGTCACGGGATCCGCGACGGCGACGAGGCGTGGGTTGAGTCGCACAACGCGGTGACCGGCGAGACCGCGCGGGTGAAGGCTCGTGCGCACTACACCGAGGCGATCCGCCCCGACACCATCGGCATGCCGCATCACTTCGGCTTATGGGTGCACCCCGGTGCCAAGGGCCAGGGACCCACGCCGAACACGCTGTTCCCCACCGGGGCGGGGTACGTGACGAACACGGCCGATCAGTCCTTCCACGTAAAGGTCCGGATCTACAAGGCCTGAGAGGGGTGTAGGAATGCCGAAGTACGGAATGGTCGTCGATCTGGACAAGTGCATGGGCTGCCGTGCCTGCGTCGAGGCCTGCAAGGTCGAGAACAACACCCCCGAGGCCGCGTTGTGGATGTACGTGTTCCGCCTCGAGGAGGGCACGTATCCAGACGTCAACGTTTCGTTCCTGCCTCGTCCCTGCCAGCACTGCGACAACGCGCCGTGCGTCAAGGTCTGCCCGGTCGGCGCCCGGTACAAGCGTGACGACGGGATCGTCGCCACGGACTACGACCGCTGCATCGGGTGCCGCTACTGCGAGGTCGCGTGTCCGTACGGCGTCAACTTCTTCAACTGGAAGAATCCGGAGGACAACTACTACATGGACTGGGAGGACCCGCAGCTGGGATCGGTGACGGGCGGCGCCATCCCTCCGTACAAGAACCCCGATCTCGGCGGAAGGTTCGGTCCCGAGCAGCGCCGCATCGCCGGCGGCGGTCACGCCAAGGGCGTCGTGGAGAAGTGCACGTTCTGCGTCCAGCGCGTCGAGAAGGGCCTCGACCCCGCCTGCGTGGTCAGCTGTCCGGTGCGGGCGCTCGTCTTCGGGGACCTCGACGACCCGGCGAGCGCCGCCTCCGTCCTGAAACGCTCGAAGCCGAGTTTCCGGCTGAGAGAGGAAGTCGGGACGGAGCCCCGCGTCCACTACGTCGGCAAGGGGCATCAGCCGAGCGACGACTCACGTCAGATCGAGCCCCTGAAAGCGAGGGTATGAGCCATGGCCATCCGGGTCGAGAAACTGCCGTACGGCGTGGGTCGTCCCACCTCGCGGTGGTACGGACTCGCGGGTCTCCTCGCTGCCGTCGTCGGCGTGGGCGCCTACGCCTACAGCCGAGAGGTGATGGGAGGGCTGTCGGAGACGGGCATGCGGGACGTTGGAACCATGGGCGGCGCGACGTGGGGAATCTACATCGCCTTCGTCGTGTACTTCGTGGGTGTGAGCTTCGCCGGCATCACCGTCGCGGCGCTGATCCGGCTGGCCAACTTGAAAGCCTTGCGTTCGATCTCGCGCATGGCCGAGCTCCTGACGGTCGTGTCGCTGATGCTCGCGGGGCTCGCCATCCTCGCCGACCTCGGTCAGCCACTCCGCGGGATCGTCAACCTGTTCCGCTACGCGCGACCGCAATCGCCGTTCTTCGGCACGTTCACGTTGGTCATCTCCGGCTACCTCTTCGCGAGCGTCGTCTATCTGTACCTCGACAGTCGCCGTGACGCCGCTCTCTGCGCCGAGGTTCCCGGGCCGCTCCAGCGATTCCATCGCTGGTGGTCGGCCGGCTACCACGACACACCTGCCGAACGGCAGCGCCACGATCGGGCGAGCTTCTGGCTGGCCGTCGCGATCCTGCCGCTGCTCGTCACTGCGCACTCGACGCTCGGATTCGTGTTCGGGCTGCAGATCGGACGTCCGGGATGGTTCAGCGCACTGCAGGCCCCCGCGTTCGTCATCCTCGCAGGCGTGTCGGGCGTGGGCCTCCTGATCGTCGTGGCGGCCGGCGTCCGGCGCTGGCTCGGGGAACGCGAACAACTCGGCGAGCAGGTGTTCAAGTGGCTCGGCGGCCTGCTGTTCTTCCTCATCCTCGCGTATCTCTACTTCGTCGTCGTAGAGGTCCTCACGGCTGCCTACACGGGGATGGAGAACGAGCGCGACGTGATCCGCGCCTTGCTGGTCGGCGATTACGCGCCGATCTTCTGGGCCTCGGTGGGGATGCTCATCGTTCCGCTCGGCCTCCTCGTTACGCAGTTCCTCCGGCGCCGTGTGAGCATAGGCGCGATGGTCGCGAGCGGGATCCTCGTCAACCTCGCCGCCATCGGCAAGCGGTACTTGATCGTGGTTCCGTCGCAGACGCACGGCACCTTGCTCCCGTACGGGACGGGAACGTACACGCCGTCCGTGACCGAGATCGGCGTAGTGGCAGGTCTCCTGGCATTCGGGGCGCTCTCGTACGTCGTATTCGCAAAGGTCTTTCCCGTTATGGACATCCCGGAGACGGAAGGAGACCGTCCATGAGGCGACGCATCGTCACGGTTTCGATGGTGGTCACAGGGTTCGCGCTACAGGCGGTGGCATACCTCGGGTTGGGGGCGCCATTTGGGGCGCCGAGCGGATCGCGGATCAGCAACCCCCGCGTGCCGTTCTCGCCGCTGCTCTTCATCACCGGCGTGATGCTCGTATTCCTCGCGGCCGTTGTGTACGAACTGATGCCCGATCGAGAGCGCCGGCAGTGACGACCGTGAAGGAGGCGCGCTTCGAGGCGCGCACGTCTCCCTCGCCCCGCGCCGGGGGGCAAGCCCGCGCGCCCCGGCTACGGGATCTTGCCGAGGTGCGCGGACTCGCCTACCGGCTCGTGTCGGAACTGTTCCTCTATCCCGATCCGGAGCGGGTCGGGATCCTGGCGACCTCGGTACCGGAGCTGCGACGGCGTAGCCGGCCGTTCGACGACTTGGCCTCCGCGTACTCCTGGCACGCGATGCTGAACGCGGTCGACCGGATAACCGATGAGTCGCTCGGCGCGATGGCCGCGGACCATGCATCGCTCTTCCTCGTGGGCAGCGCGGAGGCCTCGTGCCCGCCGTGCGAGTCGGCCTACTCGCGGCGAGGTGGTGTGGAAGCAGGCTGGATCACCGCTCAGCTCGAGCTGACCTACTCGATGGCCGGGCTCACGGCACGGACGGGTGCCGAGCCGCCGGATCACATCGCCGTCGAACTCGGATTCGTTTCCGTCCTCTGCCGGGAGGAGGCGAACGCGTGGCAGACCGATCGACCCCGCGACGCGGGGGCGTGGCTCAAACGGCAGCGAGCATTCCTGGATGCGCGCCTCGTACGCTGGCTCCCAGCGTTCACAGCGCGGCTCTCACGCGTCGCGCCGTCCAGTTTCTACGCCGACCTCGCCGCGAACACGTTCGCGTACACATCTCACGATCGCGAGTTCATCGCGGCGCTTTCCGCGCACGTTTCCAGCCTCGCGAAGGAGGCGGAGCGATGACCGATGGAACGCCGCCGGTCGCCGTCGCGCTCTGCGACGGCACCCACGGAGACGCGAGGCTCGATCCGCTAACCGTCGTGGGCTTTCTCGCCGACACCGTCCCTGGAATCCCGGTCGAGATCGTGGACGATTTGTGCGGCCGGCCGGAGCAGATCCGGGACCTGGTGCGGGCGACCGGCGCGACCCGGCTCGTGCTCGGCTTCTGCGATCGGACGTTCCCCCGGGGCGAGGCGCAGGCCTGGTCGAGGAAGGCCGGACTAGATCCGTTCGCCGTGGAGCTCGTGTCGCTGGCGTTCGCAGCCGGTTCCGCCGTTGCGGCCGGCAAGATCCTGGCCGCGGCCGTCGCGGCGGCTCGGTCGTTCAACGGCAGCGAGCCCGAACATCTCCGCACGCGCTTCAGCGACGGACCGACGAGCCGGCGTGCGCTGTTCCGGCTGCCGCCGATCACCTATGAGCCTGCAGCGGCCGTCGACGCGAACCTCTGTCTGGGAGCGGATCGGTGCGGCTTGTGCGCGACGGCCTGTCCCGTAGGGGCGATCACCCTCGAAGACCGGACGATCGTCGACAATCGCGCGTGCGTGGCATGCGGTCTGTGCGTCTCGGCCTGCCCGGCGCGCGCGATCACCCTCCCCAACGCTTCGCTCGACCGCTACGAGGCGCAGGTCGCCTCCCTACTCTCGCCGACGGCCGACGGCCGTCCTCGGGGGCTCGTCCTTGCCTGCGAGCGGACCGCTTCTGCGCTCGACGGACTGGGGGCGGCGGAGTCCTGGCTAACGCTCGAACTCCCCTGCATCGGGATGATCACTCCCGGGTGGGTCCTCCAGGCTCTCGCGGCGGGCGCCCCTGCCGTCGCCTTGCTGCCGTGCCGGCAGGAATGCCATCCGGAACGGACCGACCCCTTGGACGAACGCGTCGGGTATTGCCGAGAGGTGTTGGAGCTTGCCGGCATCGAAGAGGCGGCGTCACTCGTCCGCGTACTCGACCCCGCCGATCCGGGGCCGTTGCTCGAAGCGGTTCTTGCGGCACGCGTGCGGGGTGCCGCCGACTCGACGGTCGTCATACTCTCCGAGCCGGCCGCCACGGCCGACGCGCTTCTGAAGCTCGCCGGCGCGCGAGCGCATCGCACTCCCTCCCTGGAGCGCCCCGGCTCGCCGCTCGGGGTGGTCCGTATCGATCATCTGGCATGCACCGCCTGCGGTGCGTGCGCGACGACGTGCCCGACCGGCGCGCTCACGGTCGCCGCGGACGAGCACGAGACTGCCCTCAACCTGGATCCCGGGGCATGCCTCGCCTGCGAGCGCTGCGTGCCTGCGTGCCCGGAACGCGCCGTGACCGTGCGGCGTGAGACCGACATCGCCGCCCTGGCGCGCGGGCCCGTCGTCGTGAAGATGGACCACGTGCACGGGTGCGTCCGATGCGGCCGGCCGGTCGCTCCCGCCGCGATGCTGCGGCGCATCCGCGGCCTATTGGCCGATGAGCCGGATGCGTTGATACGGGATCTCACGGAACTGTGCGGCGACTGCCGCGCGGTGTCCACACATGCCTAGAAAGATCGGGCCCGTTCGCCTACGATGCTCCCGTCTAGGAGGTCATGCATGGCTGAGTACCTGCCGGAGGTGTACAAGCGGTTCGAGAAGGACTTCCCCGATGTGATGGAGGCGTACGGGGCGCTCGCCGACCGGTTGCACGCGGCCGGACCCCTGTCGCAACGGGAACGGCGACTGGCGAAGCTGGGCGTGGCCGTCGGCGGAGAATCCGAAGGCGCCGTGCGCTCGCATGCTCGCAAGGCGATCGCCGAGGGGATCGAACCTGAGGCCATCCGGCAGGTGGCCGTCCTGGGGATCTCGACGGCCGGCTACCCGGCCGCGATCGCCGCGTACCAGTGGATCAACGAGGTCCTGGATCGCGAAGCCTGAGCCGAGAACGAGCGGCGCGACACTCCGTCCACGGCTAACCGTTAGAGCTAGCCGCACCGGCGTGACCTGCGGGGCTTTCGACCCCCACGACGTCGCCGTACGCGCGGATCCCGAATCGCCGAGCCGTTTCGTCGGCCATGTTCTGGATCGTTGCGCGGGCGTCGACACCGCGCTCGTCCCGGAAGAGATGGGAGAAGCGTCCCTGCGCCTTCAGGTACTCGTCGACGGAGACCGGGACGGCCGGGCCCTTGACCCTGCCCAGCACTCCGTCTCGCCACTCGGCCAGCGGGAACAGGTTCGACATGACCGCCAGACGCGACACGCCGATAGTCGAGCGCGGCTCGAACTTCCAACCGAGGGGGCACGGGACGAGGATGTGCAGGTAACGAGGACCTTTCGTGGCAAGTGCGCGCTGCATCTTTCGCTCGAGGTCTTTGTGGTAGGCGATGGTGGCCGTCGCGACGTAGGCGGGGGAGTGAGCGAGCACGATCGAGACGAGGTCTTTCTTGGGAAGCGGGTTCCCGAAAGACCACTCGCCGACCGGCGTCGTCGTGGTCGCGGCGTCGAAGGGGGTCAGGCCGCTGCGCTGGACGCCGGTGTTCATGTAGCCCTCGTTGTCGTAGCAGACGAACAACACGTCGTCGCGACGCTCGAGCATGCCCGACAGGGCTTGCAGCCCGATGTCGGCGGTTCCACCGTCGCCGGCCTGCGCGACGACCGGAACGTCTTTGCCCTGAACGCGCAGCCCCGCTCGGACCCCCGTGGCGACGGCCGCCGCGTTGCCGAACACCGAATGGATCCACGGTACCCGCCACGCCGACTGCGGATATGCGGTCGTGGTCACCTCGAGGCAACCGGTCGCATTGACGACCGCGATCTTCCCATCGGACGTGTCGGCCGCGAGCCTCGCTCCCACGAGCAGCCCGCAGCCCGCGCAGGCGCGGTGTCCCGGCTGGATGAGGTGCTCGGAGGCGCTCACGGAGCGATCTCCTCCAGGTCCGGCCGCAGGTCGATCCACCCGTCGCGTTCCGCTCGGAAAGCCTGCGTCAAGGTCTCGACGGAAACGTCCCGGCCGCCGAGCCCGGCGACGACGCCCACGATCTGGGGCAGGAGGCGGCCGTACAGCGCCGACCGCAGCTCGCCGGCGACGATCCCACCGCTCCCGAGCGAAACGGAGCGATCGAATACGACGATGCGGCTCGCGTTCCCGAGCGCGGCCACGAGTTCCGCGGCCGGGAAGGGTCGGAACCGACGGATCGCGACGAGCCCCGCCGCGACGCCTTCGTCCCGCATCTCGTCCACGGCGACCTGCGCGGTCTGCGCCGCCGTTCCCATCGCGACCATCACGACGTCGGCGTCGTCCAATCGATAGCGATCGAAGTCCGGCGAATATTCGCGTCCGGTCAGCGCCGCGAATTCGCCGAGCGCCTGGCTCAATACCTGAGCAGAGCGGCGCTGCGCGGCTTCGATCGCGAACCGTGCCTCCGTGTACACGGTCGGGTCCGCGTAGGCACCGAAGGTTGCCGGCCGAGCCGGGTCCAAGACGAAGGGCAGCGAGAGAGGAGGAAGGTAGCGGCTCACGGCCTCATCGGACACCGGCTCGACCGGCTCGAATGCGTGGGTCAGAACGAATCCATCGACACAGACCATCACCGGCAGCAGAACCCGAGGGTCTTCCGCTATCCGGTAGGCGACCAAGTGCAAGTCATGCGCCTCCTGCGCCGTCTGCGCGAAGAGCTGGATCCAGCCCGAGTCGCGCAAGGTCATCGAATCCTGGTGGTCGTTCCAGATCGATAGCGGCGATGAAAGCGCCCGATTGGCCACCGTCATGACGACCGGTAGGCGCATGCCCGCGATGTTGAGCACGACCTCGGCCATGTACAGCAGCCCTTGCGAGGACGTCGCGGTGAACGTCCTGACCCCGGTTGCCGCGGCGCCGAGCACCACGCTCGCCGCCGAGTGCTCGCTTTCGACCGTGATGAATTCGGCGTCCAGCCTTCCGTCGGCCACCGCTTGGGAGAGCGCCTCCACGATGTGCGTCTGCGGAGTGATCGGGTAGGCGCTCACGACCTTCGGGCCGGCGGCGCGCACCGCATCGGCGATCGCTTCGGCGCCCTCCATGACCTTCATCGGATCTCGGCCTCCATCACGATGTCGTCGACGGGGCACTCCTCGACGCAGATGCCGCAGCCTTTGCAGAAGTCGGGATCGAAGTCGTAGCGCTTGGGAGCGGCCTTGAAGACGACGCCCTCCGGGCAATAGACAGCGCAGAGGTCGCATCCGTTGCACGCCACGGAGAGGAAACGGGGGCGTTCCGTCCGCCATGCGCCGGTGTGGTTGTCCACGCTCGACCCGGCCTCCACGACCAGTCCCGGCGTGAGGGGTCTCATGCCGCCGCCCTCTCCGCTGCGGCGGAGAACGCCGCGCGCGCCAGCGCTTCGTTCTTGAAGGCTACCTCGCCGGTGAACCGCCGGGCGATCGCCCGGCAAACTGCGTCGATCGACACGACGCCGGTCGCACCGGCGAAGAAGCCGAGCATCGCCGTGCTGGTTTTCGCGGAGCCGATGTGAGTCAACGCGAGCTCGGTCACTTCGAGCGTCCGGACGCGCGACGCCGAGATGCGAGCAGGGATATGCGCCGCGTTGAGAAGGACGAGGCCGTCGGCCGTCATACCCTGAAGGACATCCACGGCACCCACGAGGGTCGGGTCCTGAACCAACACGACGCCCGGCGCTCGCACCTCACCGCGGTCGCGGATCGGGCTGCGGCTCAGGCGGACGAATGCGGCAACGGGTGCTCCCGTCCGTTCGGTCCCGAACGACGGGAACCCGAGCGCTTGCCACCCGTCGTCGGCCGCGGCCTCCACCAGAAGGGCCGCCAGGGTCACCGTTCCCTGACCGCCGCGTCCGTGGATCCGAACGTCGAGCCGATCCGGTGCTTCCACGAGAATCGTTCCTCCTCCGACCGCAGCGTGCCCTGTGCCGGAGGGCGCGGCCAGGGCGGAACGGCCCCCACAGCACGGGGCGGTGGACCCTCTTCCCGGGCGTACGAAAGGCGACCTGCCCTGCCGGAGCGGGGCCAAGGGCCCTACCGGCCTTCGCGGGACGTCGGCACGATGGCGGTGCTTCGCTCGATGCGACGCGAAGCGCGAAGCGTGAGGCCGCCGCCGGCGGCCTCCGAGCCGGGGAGGGCGAAATGACACGGAGGATAGGGGCTTCCATCGTGATGCTCGTCGGTCTGACGTTCGTCACGTTGACGTTCAGCAACAGGCTGTTCTCGGTGGGGCCGGCGTTCGAGGAGATGACCGATGGTTTCCGCCCGGTCATGCAGACCGCGAGCCTGGCAACGCTGAACGGCGACATCGACGGCTTGGCGGTCGCAGCGCAGGACTTCCAGACGACGATCCTTCCGCTGGCCGCGCAACAGGCCAAGGTCACGCCCGAGCAGCTGGCAGGCAGCTTGGCCACCGGATTCCCGGCGGTCATGAAGGGGATCTCCGAGACCCAGGCGATCACGACGCAGTTCCGCAGGGTCGTCGACGTGCTGAGCGCCGAGCAACAGCGGTTCGCGAAGGCGGATCAGATCCCCACGGCGTCTCTGCCGGCGACCACGGTTCCGTGGACCCTGCTGTCGATCGGGGTCGTCCTGATGGGGCTGGGCGCGGTCATGTTCCGGCCGGGAAAGAAGGCGATCGCGGCCGGTCTCGTGATCGGGATCGCGTTGGTCGCGGTGCCTTTCGTGCTGAGTTTGCCCGGTAAGGCTTCGGCAGCCGACAAGATGAACGCCGATCTCAAACCGGTGTACACCCAGCAGCTCGTGACGGGCGCCGCGGCATCGCTCGCGACGGTCCAAGCGATGGCGGTGGAGATGAACGCGAAGCTCCTTCCCGCCTTCGCGCAGCAAGCCGGCGTGTCGGTTCCGCTGTTCCAGCAGCAGCTTGGGCTCGCGGCGCCGGGTCTGGCGGCGGCGATTCAGAACATGCCCGCCGCCCTCGAGCGTTTCACGACGGCGGTCGACACGTTCCGCGCGAATCTGGACGAGTACGACTCGATCAAGTCGGTGTCGCTCGTCCCGATCGTGTGGACGTTGATCGCGGGCGGTGCGGTGACCTTCCTCGTCGCTGTGACGCTCGCGTTCGAACGTCGTCCGGCGGTACTCGACGTTCGCGCGGTCTCGAGCAGGAAAGCCGCGTAGAAGGCACACCCGAGGTCCGGGGTAATTCCCTTCCCCGGGACCTCTCATGTCGAGAGGGGATCGCGCGCGAAGGCCCTTCCGGCCCCTGGGTCGCAGGGCTTCCGGCCGTGGCTTCGCCTGGAGGGTTGGACGACGCTGAAGGGGACGGCGCAGCGGCGCCGGATGGTCCTGCTCGAACAGGACCCGGAAGGAGGGGTTGAGATGCCAGCCGCCGTGAAGAAGGCGACCGCGACTGTTCCCGCCCATCGCGCCGAGAAGACCGCGTATGCGGTGCTCGGTGTGCTCGAGAAAGCGGGGAAAGAGATCACGCTTCTCGCCCGTGAAGGCAAGAAGCGGGTTGCCGCACACGAGCGCAAGGCGGTCTCGGCCGCGCGCGCCCCCAAGAAGGCGCGCAAGGCGTGACCCCGGGACCCCCGGGGGGGGGGGGGGGG
>JBBDRM010000154.1 GCA_040905475.1 Actinomycetota bacterium | reverse complement strand
ACGAGCTCCGCGACCCGCTCGCGCATCGTCTCGATGCGCTTGGGGGTGAACCAGCGCGAGACGACCCGATGGACCGCGAGGTGGTCGGCGCCTTCCGAGATCAGCATGTTCCGTCCCGCGCTGCCGGTCATCGCCTCTTTGTTGAGGCCCATCTGCGCGAGCATCTGCTGTATGCCGGGCAGGAAGTTCTCGTCCTTCAAAGCGGCTTCGCAGCCCTCGTACGAGAGAACCTCGAGCCCGCGGCTGCTCCGCGCGATCCAGCTCTGCTCGCGGATCGGCCGGACGCGCTCGAGGTGCTCGGCGATCGTGAGGTCGTCGAGCGGCTCGAGGAGCGGGAGATCTTGCACGGTGGAGGGCATCGCTATCGTCCGGCCGCGACCGCCGCCGTGGTGGCGGGAACCCCGTCCTCGCGGATCCGATCGCCGAACGTCTCGAGCCAGGTGAACCAGTTCTTCACACCGCCGGTATCGCCGCGGCGTCGCGTCGAGCCTGCCTGTGCGCGGTAGCCGCCCCATCGCGCGGCGGAGAACTCCGCGAGCTGGCCGCCGGGATCCGGGGTCCACTCCCATTCCTGGCCTGCGACGTCGTACACGGCTCGCTGAGCCCAGTCGTTCTCGCCGAGGTCGACGGACGCGGTAACGTCGGTCGACAGGACGTGCGGATTGTGATCGCCGAGCACCGCCGCCCAATTGAAGTTCTGCCGTCCGAGGCACAGATGCCCCCACTCGACCGAGCCGTCGTCGAACTCGTTGACGAACACTTCCCACGCGACCTGGAGGTCGTTGAAATAGCGGAAATCCTTCCAGTCCCGGCCGGCCGGCCAGTAGCCTTGATCGAACAGCGTGTAGCCGGTAACCGGCTTGCCGAGGATGGTGCCCTTCTGGCGGAAGATGTAGCTCACGTAGAAGAACGGCTCGTTCTCGGAAGGAACGTAGAACTGGATCCCCGGCGGGATGAGTGCCCCCTTCAGGTTGAAGAGATCGCCTTCCGCCCAGGTGAGATCGCGCGGTGTGATGCGAAGGTCCAGGGTCGCTTCCCCGCTCGCGTCGCGTCCGGGCCCGGCGCGGCGCATCAGCTGGTCCTGGAAGACCAGCGCCTCGGGCGACATCTCGCGCTTGGTCTCTCCGCGCGCGGTGGTCAATGAGGACGGATCGATGCGGAGGTCTCCGTCGCGCGCTTGCATCAGCCACAGGCCGGCGCTCATCGGTCCGATGAACTTGCGCTCGACCGCGTAGAGGACGCCGTCGGCGTCGCGGTACCCGCCGTAGAGGTAGAGGTGCTGGAGCGAGAGGCCGAACCAGTTGCGGGTCGGCATCATCGCTTCGCCGTTCAGCTCACAGGTATCGAGGAGCGGCTTGAAGCCGAAGTCCCCCCGCGCGCGCGCCGCAGTCATCGCAAACGCCTCCTCCCCGAAGGGGCCACTTCGCAAATTGGTAAACGAGTTATACTATATGTCCCGTCTGGAGGGCCAGAGCGCCTTCGGCGTTTTTGAGGGGAACGGGACACGATGGGACCTCGCCTCGGCGCACGAGTCCTGGTGACCGGCGGGACCGGCGCGTTCGGCTCCGCGGTCGTCGACCGGCTCCACCGCATGGGCGTGGAGGTCGTCGCGCTCGCGCGCCGGGAACCGCCGAAGCTTCCCACGGGCGTCCGCTTCATCCCGGGCGACGTCCGCGACGCGGAGACCGTCGAGAAGGCGATGGCCGGCTGCGACGCCGTCGCCCATCTCGCCTGGGTGGTCAGCGTGCTCTCCCCACCGGAGGAAACCCGGGCGATCAACCTCGAGGGAACCCGGAACGTCCTGCGCGCGATGGAGACCACCGGCTGCCGGCGCTTCGTCTTCTCTTCCTCGGTCACGGTGTACGGCTCGCACGCGGACCATCCCCAGCCCTACACGGAGGACGAACCGACGATCATCGATCCGCGCTTCCTCTACGCCGCGCACAAGGTCGAGATCGAGAAGATGATCGCCGACAGCGGCGCCGACGCGGTCGTCGCGCGGGTCGCCCCGGTCCTGGGCCGCGACGTGGAGAACTCCGTATCGCACGTCTTCACCGGCCCGGTGGTCGCAGGCTTGAAAGGCACCGAGATGCGGTTCCAGCTCCTGCATCAGTCCGACGTCGGGCGCTTCCTCGCCGACGCGTGCCTGGGCGGGCCTTCGGGTGTCGTGAACGTCGCCGCCGACGACGTCGTGTCCCTCGAGGAGATGGGCGAGTTGCTCGGGCGACGCGTCGTCCATCTTCGTCCGTCGGTCGCGCGCGTCCTGATGCGCACGATGGCCCGCCTCCGGCTCGGCGAGCTCGACCCGACGGCGATGGACGCCTTGCAGTACATGCCGGTCGTCGACACGACGCGCCTCCGTGAGGCGTTCAGCTTCCGATGCGCCTGGTCGACGGCCGAGACGATCGTCGACATGGCTCGCACCGGCTCGCGCTACACGTACCTCGGCATGAAGCGGGTCGACCTGCCCTGGCGCCTTCCCTACACGGACCCATCGTACGGGCCCGACGCGCCGCCGCTCGACGGCGGCGAGCTCGTTCCCGCCGGGCCGCCCGAGCACGCGGGTGAGTTCGACTCGTTGATCGACCCCCGGTTCCCCGAGTACACGGCGACCAATCTCTCCGAGGCGTTCCCTGGGCCGATGACCCCGCTCTCGCTCCAGGTCTCGGCCGACGTCATGCGCGCCTCGGCCGAAGGGGTCCAGCGGTTCGTCGGGATGACCGGGCCGGTCGCGCGCGAGCTCCGCGAGCGCGGCGTGGCGATCTTCGGCGGCCGCGTGTACGTGAACCTCACCGCGGCCCGGCAGATGGCGCTCGGCATGCCGGCGTCGTCGCCCGAGCAGTT
>JBBDRM010000153.1 GCA_040905475.1 Actinomycetota bacterium | reverse complement strand
GCGGTGTGGTCGGGCGGCTCGTTCATCTACGTGCCGCCGAACACGAACGTCGACATCCCGCTGCAGGCCTACTTCCGCATCAACCGCGAGAACATGGGCCAGTTCGAGCGCACGCTGATCATCGTCGACGAGGGCTCGTATGTTCACTACGTCGAGGGCTGCTCCGCGCCGGTCTACACGACCGACTCGCTCCACAGCGCGGTGGTCGAGATCATCGTCCACAAGAACGCGCGCTGCCGGTACACCACCATCCAGAACTGGTCGAACAACGTCTACAACCTCGTGACCAAGCGCGCGGTCGCGCACGAGAACGCGGTCATGGAGTGGGTCGACGGCAACATCGGCTCGAAGCTCACGATGAAGTACCCGTCCATCTACCTCGTTGGTGAGGGCGCGCGCGGCGAGGTGCTCTCGGTCGCGTTCGCCGGCGAGGGCCAGCACCAGGACGCCGGTGGGAAGATCGTCCACGCGGCGCCCCGGACGACCGGCCAGATCATCTCCAAGTCGGTTTCCGCGTTCGGCGGACGCACGTCGTATCGCGGTTTGGTCCGGGTCGAGCCCGAGGCCGACCACGCCAAGACGTTTGTGCGTTGCGACGCCCTGATCCTCGACGAGGACTCCCGGTCGGACACCTACCCCTACAACGAGATCGAGGAAGAGAGCGCGGCGGTCGGCCACGAGGCGAGCGTCTCGAAGGTCGGCGAGGACCAGCTCTTCTACTTGATGTCGCGCGGCATCTCCGAGCAGGAGGCCATGGGCATGATCGTGAACGGGTTCATCGAGCCGATCACGAAGGAACTGCCCATGGAGTACGCGGTCGAGCTCACGCGTCTGATCCAGCTGCAGATGGAAGGCGCGGTCGGCTAACAGTGGCGATCGGTACTTTCGACGCCGCGGCGGCTCGCGCGCTCGGCGAGCGTAACGGCGACCCCGACTGGCTGATCGAACGTCGGCTCCAATCGCTCGAACGCTTCGAGGCGCTGCCCTGGCCCGACCCCAAAGACGACGAGGCTTGGCGCTACACCCATCTCGAGGATTTCGACCTGACCGCGTTCGATCCGCTTCCGACACCGCACGCCGTGGCTCCGACTTTGGACGATGTACCCGAGGACGTGCTCGCGGCGGTCGGCGAGGTGGGGGAGCGAGCAGGACTCGCGTTCCAGCTCGACGCCGACGTCGTGCATATGACCCTCGATCCTGCGCTGGCTTCCAAGGGCGTGGTGTTCGGGACGTTAGGCGGGACGGCCGCTGCGTATCCGGATCCGGTCCGCGATGCTTTGGGGCACGCCGGCGTGAGCCCGAGCGAGGAGAAGTTCTCCACGCTGGGCGGCGCGTTCTCTTCCGGCGGCACGTACCTCTACGTCCCCAGAGGTGTCGCGGTCGAGGTTCCCTTGCAAGCCTTCCGCTGGATCTCCCGATCCGGGATCGCGATCTTCCCGCGCACGGTCGTCGTCACCGAGGAAGGCGCGAGCGTCACCTACATCGACCACTACCGCTCGGCGGACTTGGACGGTCCCGCTCTCTCGGCGGGGATCGTCGAGCTGTACGCGCACCAGAACTCGCAGATCTCGTACCTGGCCGTTCAGGACTGGGGCCCGACCGTATGGCACTTCAACGTGCAGCGGGCGATCGTGCAGCGGGACGCGACGCTCCGCAGCCTGGCCGCGACGCTCGGAGGGACGCTGTCGCGTTCGGTCGTCGAGTCGATCCTCGACGGGCCGGGGGCGCATTCCGAGATGCTCGGCGTGTACTTCTCCGATTCCGATCAGCATTTCGATCACCGCTCGCTGCAGGAGCATCGCGCCCCGAACACCTCGAGCGACCTCTACTACAAGGGCGCGCTCAAGGGTCGGTCGCGCGCCGTGTACTCGGGCCTCATCCACATCGCGAAGGAAGCACAGAAGGTCGACTCCTGGCAGGCCAACCGCAACCTGATCCTGTCGAGCGAGGCGAAAGCGGATTCCACTCCCTACCTCGAGATCGAGGCGAACGACGTGCGGTGCGCTCACGGCGTCTCGGTGGGACCGCCCGACGAGGACCAGGTGTTCTATCTCGAGTCCCGCGGCCTCCACCACGACGAGGCGGAGCACCTCATCGTGGCCGGTTTCTTCCAGGAGATCCTGGACCGTGTCCGTGTTCCTGAGGTCCGAGCGATGCTCGAGCGCGCGGTCGAGCACGAGCTGGAGCTCGAGGACCAACACGTATGAGTGACGAGCAGACGCTGACCCGGCTCTGCAAGGCGGACGAGCTTCCGCTCAACGAAGCGCGTCGCTTCGAAGTCAACGGAAAGCGCATCGCCCTGTTCCACCTCCCCGCGGGCTTCTTCGCGATCGACGACACCTGCTCGCACGCGGAGTCCTCTCTGTCCGAGGGGTTCATCGATGACAGCACGGCAGAATGTCCCGAGCACGGCGCGGTATTCGACATCACGACCGGAGAGCCGCTGACGCTGCCGGCAACGAAGCCGGTGAACGTGTATCGCGTCGTGGTCGAGAACGAAGAAGTGTTCCTGGAGGACTCAGATGGCTGAGACGAAAACCGCCACCAGAGAGCGCGAGAGCGCGACCCCCAAGCGCGAAGAGCTCCTCGTCGTCGACGACCTGCACGCCGGGGTCGAAGGGCGCGATGCGATCCTCAAGGGGATATCGCTGACCGTGCGTCGCGGCGAAGTGCACGCGATCATGGGCCCGAACGGCTCCGGGAAGAGCACGCTCTCGTACGTGCTTATGGGCAAGCCCGGGTACACGGTCACCAAGGGCCGTGTGCTGCTCAAGGGCGAGGACATCCTCCAGGTCGCGCCGGACGAGCGCGCGCGCCGCGGGCTCTTCCTCGCGTTCCAGTACCCACAGGAGATCCCCGGGGTCTCGATCGTCAACTTCCTTCGCACCGCGCGCAACGCCTCCAAGAGCGAGGAGATGGCTCCGCTCGCGTTCCACAAGTTCCTCAAGGAGAAGATGGCGCTGCTGGGCGTGAGCGACGAGATGGTTCGCCGGTACGTGAACCAAGGGTTCTCGGGCGGCGAGAAGAAGCGCAACGAGATCTTGCAGATGGCCGTCCTCGAGCCCGAGATGGCCGTTCTCGACGAGACCGATTCGGGCTTGGACATCGACGCGTTGCGCGCCGTCGCCGAAGGGATCGTGACCGTCGCCACCGAGAAGATGGGCGTGCTCCTGATCACGCACTACCAGCGGATCCTGAACTACATCACGCCCGACGTCGTGCACGTGATGATCGACGGGCGGATAGTCCAGAGCGGCGGGCCGGAACTGGCGACCGAGCTCGAGCAGAAGGGGTACGATTCCTTCCGGGAGGCGGCACCGCCCGCGGCAGAAGACCGCGGACCGATGCCGTGACGACGATGCTCGACCCTGCGATCGTCCGCAAGGATTTCCCGATCTTCGAGCGGCGTGTGCACGACGACAAGCCGCTGATCTACCTCGACAGCGCCAACACCTCGCAGAAGCCCCGCACGGTGATCCATTCCCTGACGGATTTCTACGAGCGGCACAACGCCAACATCCATCGCGCCGTCTACCAGCTCGCCGCCGAAGCCACCGAGCTCTACGAGGGCGCCCGCACGAAGATGGCTGCGTTCCTCGGCGCGCCCGAGGGCTCGCGCGAGATCGTGTTCACGAAGTCGTGCACCGAGGCGATCAACCTCGTGGCGTACGCGTGGGGCCGCGCCAACCTGCGCGAGGGAGGCGAGATCGTCATCACCGAGATGGAGCACCACTCCAACCTCATCCCGTGGCAGATCGCGGCCGAGACCTCGGGTGCGAAGATCGTCGCGTTCCCCATCACCGACGAAGGGTTCCTCGACCTCGACGTGATGGGCGACGTCATCACCGACCGCACCAAGATCGTCTGCGTCACGGGGATGTCCAACGTGCTCGGGACGATCAATCCGGTGGCGAAGATCGCCGAGGCGGCTCACGCCGTCGGAGCGGTCGTGCTCGTCGACGGCGCGCAGCGGACCCCGCATCTGGCTACCAACGTGGCCGAGCTCGGCGCGGACTTCTACACGTTCACCGGCCACAAGATGTGCGGCCCGACCGGCTCGGGCGGTCTCTGGGCACGCGCCGAGCTCCTCGAGGCGATGCCGCCCTTCCTCGGCGGCGGAGAGATGATCCTCGAGGTGTGGCTCGACCGCGCGACCTACAACGAGATCCCGCACAAGTTCGAGGCCGGCACCCAGCCGTTCGCGCAGATGGTCGGGCTCGGGGCGGCGGTCGACTACCTCAACGAGCTCGGCATGGACGCCATCCGCAAGCACGAGGTCGAGATCGTCGGGTACGCGCTCCAGCAGCTCTCGCAGATCGAAGGGCTGCAGATCCACGGTCCGATGGATCCCGAAACGCGCGGCGGCGTCGTGTCGTTCTGGCTCGACGACGTCCATCCGCACGACCTCGCGACGATCGTCGACACCGAGGGTGTGTGCGTGCGCGCGGGCCATCACTGCGCCCAGGTGCTGATGCGCCGGCTCAACGTCCCGGCGACGACCCGAGCCTCCTTCTACGTGTACAACACGAACGAGGACGTGGATGCGCTCGTGGCCGCGGTCGTCATGGCCAGGGAACGGATGGCGACCGGGTTGCCGTTCTAGCCCGGTAGACTACGGCCCATGTCGCTCGACGATCTGTACCGCGAGGTCATCCTCGATCACTACCGCAACCCGCGGAACAAGCGGCCGCTGGACGGCGCAGACATCGATCTGCTGCACAACAACCCACTGTGCGGAGATGAGATCTCGGTCCGGGTCAAGCTTGCCGACGGAGTCGTGGAAGACGCGGCGTTCGAGGGTCAGGGCTGTTCGATCTCGCAGGCGTCGGCGTCGATGCTCACCGACAAGATCAAGGGCATGAAGATCGACGACGTCGAGGGCCTCGTCCTCGAGTTTCGCGGGATGATGGCAGGCAAGGAAGGCGCGGACGACGACGCGCTGGGCGACCTCGTGGCGCTGAAAGGCGTCGTGAAGTACCCCGTGCGGATCAAGTGCGCCGTGCTCGCCTGGGACACGCTCCAGGAGGGTGTCGAGGGCTACCGCAAGGGCTCGGGCGCCTAACCAAGCCGGGCCCCGCGCGGGAAATCGCCTAAACCTTCCACAGACCCTCCCAGCCCCGACCTATCAGGCGATGGATACCGTTCCGTCTCGATTTGGATACTGAAGTCATCTTTACGGATTCGGGCGAATGGCTGTACAGTTCGACCGCTGCGCGTGTCTGGGTGACCTGGATGCGCGCTTTGGGGGGATTTACCACCGGCCGGTGTTGGTCGTTTGGGGGGTGAGGCGGCCCTGTCCGTCGAGGCTCGATTTCTCGAACCTGATCTGCCGGACGAGCTACAACAGGCGTACGCGCAGACGTTCGATCGGCTGCGGCGCATGTTCCGTGCGCGGGGATGCACGCCTGAAGAGGCGGCAGACTTAGCGCAAGACGCCGCCGTGCGAGCGTTCGTCCACATCCGGCGCTGGGGCGTCAACGGGACGGGGCTCGACCCGCTGCTCAACCGCATCGCGCGAAACCTCCTGATCGACCGCTACCGGCGGACCACGCCGCACATCGTGCCCTTGGACGACGCAGGCGAGCTGCAGGATCCCGATCAGGACCCCACCGAGGAAGTCGTGCGGCGTCAGCGCACCCACGCAGTGCACAGTGCCATCCAGGGGCTTCCGCTGCGACACCAGAAGGCGATCACCTATTCGCTGAACGGTCTCACCCCCGAAGAGGTCGGCCGTCGCATGGGGATCGGCCGCAACGCCGCCGACGCGCTGCTGCATCGTGCGCGCCGGAGCCTGAAGGAACGGCTCCAGACCGTCGGCGAAGGCATGTTCGGCGTCGCGCTCGGCGTTCGGGTGCGTGCGACGGGATTGATCCGGCGCGCCGGCGTCGAGTCTGGGATGGGCGATGTGGGCGTCGCGGCGTTCGCCAATGCGGCGCTCGGGATCGCGACCGCGGCCATGATTGCAGTGCTCGCAGTGACCGGTGGCAACGGCACGTCGGGATCCTCGTGGGATGCCACGACTGGAGGCTTCGCTGCCGTCGCGGCCGCTCGCGAAGCAGCCGGCTCCGCTCCAGCAGGTCTCGCCCCGGGGGCCGATACCTCGTCCGTTGGGATGAACGGGGGTTCGGGTGGATCTGGCTCGAACACCTACAGCTTCGGCCCTGCCGCCGGGTCGCTCGGCCGCAACGGAACGGACAACACGGCTACCGTCGACATTCCCGGTGATCCGCACGAGGAACCCATCATCGAGATCCATGGGTATGTCGTCCGGCGCCCGGCCGACGACACCCCCGAAGGCCCCGTCGATGGGCTATCGCAGAAGTTGTGCATCGCGGGAATAGGAGGGATCTGCGGTGCGTAAGCTCCTGCTCGCCGTCGCCGTCGCGCTTTTGCTGGTAGTCGTGCCGTTCGGTGCCATGGCCGACATGGGGCCGGAGGAGCTCTGCGCCGGCCTGCAGGTCAAGATCTACGGCAGACCGATGCCGTTGATCCCCGAGCAGTGCGTGCCCTGCACGTACCAGCTCTGCGCGAAAGTCCTCGACAACTGCCCGGACCTCGTCTGCCTTGAAGGCGGCCACGCTCGGATGAGCCCGTCCGCGTAAGGACGTAGCAGCGGTTAAGGCACGAGGCAACCGCAGTAGGTCGCAGTTCCGCCTCCGTAAGAAGCCGGACGACCCCCCGTATTACCTACCGAGCGGCTGGTGCTTCCCCGGGTCGCCCTGGAACCAAGGGGATGCGCTCGCGGCTTCGCGAGACCGAACCGATGAGGGTTTCACCCGTCCCCAGCGGGTGATTCCGAGCCAGCCCTCGAGAACGGTTCGTATTTGCTGAGGGGGTAGGGCCCTGGCCTGCCCCCTCTTGCATTTCTCCCGCGGGGCGGAACCGCCGGCCGATCGATGAGAACGATCACCGCCGTGGCGGCCATCGCGAAATAGTCGAGCCGCATCGCGAGCCAGATCCCCCCGTGGAGTCCGGCCGCTCCGAGGGCGTAGGCCGGCCGGAGTCGAGATCGCCACAGGACCACCGGGAAGGAAAGCTCGAGCAGCAACGTCGCGGCCGCCACGAGATGCGCCAGCCAGGCCCTGTCGGCGACGAACAGCGCGAACGGATTGGGCGAGGCCTGCGAGTCGCTCGACAGATACAAGACCCAGCGCATGTTGCTGCTCGTGGCCCATGCCGGCCCCGCGGTCACGAGCTTCGCGAAGCCCGTGAAGAAATAGGCCCCCACCACAACGAGCAGGGCCGTCCGGACCGGCCAGCCGTACCGCACCGACGCCGATCCCCGGCTGCCCTTGCGCCAAGCGTCGAGCGACCATGCGTCGGCCGTCGGCGCGATCAGCAGCGGCACGAGGCACAGCAAGAGCAGAACGTCGTTGTGCATGATCTTGCCGTTGCTCGTCACCATCCCGTTGAGGAGCATCCCGGCGGCCCACGCGACCGGAAGCGTTGCGCGGGCGAACAGCCCGACGGTCGCGAGCGCTCCGGCGGCGATCCCGGCGATCTGAGCCGCGAGGACCCAGCCGCGGTCCGGCTGCGACGAGAACAGGTTCATGAACGATCGCGGCCGGAAGAGCTCGGCCGGCTGGCCGGCGAGGTCCACGAAAACCCCTCGTGTTAGGCGCCACGTGAGGACGGCGCACAGCCCGATCCTGAGCGCCGCGAGCCGCTCCGGCGTTCCGGCTGCGAAGATCCAGCGCTCGGCGCGGTTACGCACCAAACGCCTCAATCCGGATCCCTCCGTTCCCACACGAGAACACGAGGGTCGCGGTCTCCTCCGGTGCTCCACGGTGTCCGACGCGATCGGAGACGAGGCGCTCCAAGCGGTAGATGCGGATCGCGGCGACGTCGAGGCCCAGGCTGCGTGCAGCCTCGGCCCACGCGTCGCACGCGGCGGTCTGCTCCGCCGCCGGCCTCGTCGCGAAGCCGGAGAGGATGTTCGCTCCCCAGTGGTAGCCGGCCGGCAGGTCTCCGAAGGAGAACCTTGTCTCCGCTCCCGACGCGCTCACCCTCATCGCCCGCCACGAGCTGGTGCGCTCGTTGCGCAGCTCGCTGAACAGGCGCCACCCTGTGAGCGGCCACGCTTCGATCTTTGCGAAGCCGCACAACGCGAAAGCGGCGAGGAAGAGCCAGACGAACGCGCGGATCCGAGCAGGAACGCGCTCTTCGCCGGCGGAGGCACCTTCGGGAAGGACGGGGGTACGCACCAGTGGTGCGAGCGTAACAGCCGACGGGGCACGCGGAAACGACGGTACGAGATGGGCTGCCCGATGACTTCCCTAGGACCAACGCCCCAAGATCTCGTGCGCGTGACACGTTCGCGACGCATGGATGTCTATGTCCGCCGACGTTTTGCCGCGGATCGAAGCTTGTCCGACTTTGAAACTCAAGCGACTGAGCGCGGAGCCGATTCTTCGAACAACGGTGATGGAGCCGCCTCCTCGTCGAGCGTGATCGACAGCCGATGCGGCGCCGACCGGCGCAGTTTGGTTCACCCGCAGTTCCTTGCCACGGCGCACCACCGATCCAAGTCGCGATCGATCACACCCAAAGGGCTTGCTTCCGCATGCGACGACTCGCTGTTCTGCTGCTCGTGCTTTCATCCTTCGTGCTTCCCATTCCCGTGTCCGCTTCGCCGTCCGGGTTCGAGTCCGCGTCCGGCACCGTGATCAAGAATGTCGCCTACGGCTCGCAGCCGGGCCAGGTTCTCGACGTCACCACCGGCGGCCCGAACGTCCCGGCCGTGATCTTCATCCACGGCGGAGGCTGGGACGGAGGCTCGAAGGGCGGCTTCGCGTCGTTCCCAGCCGGCTTCGCCGATCTCACCGGCTGGGTCGCGTTCAACATCGAATACCGTACGGACTCACCGCAGCCTTGGGTCGACGAACCCATCGATGTGCAGACGGCCGTCGCGTGGGTGAAGAACCATGCTGCGACGTATGGCGTCGATCCCAACCGCATCGGCCTGTTGGGGTTCTCTGCCGGCGCGCATCTCGCACTCCTCAACGCCTACCGCTCGACCGTGGACATCAAGGCCGTCGCGGGGTTTTCGTCCCCGACCGGGTTACCGAACCTCATGAGCACCCAAGGGTGCCCTTACTCGGCGTGCAGTCCTTTGGTCGTGGAGGAATATGCGAGCGCGAAGGCGCAGAAGTTTGGAGGCCATTGTCATCTCTCCGGTTGCTTCGGCTCGCCGGGCGGTTGTACGGGAGACGGATGCACCCTCCGCTGGAAGGATATCTCTCCGATCCAGCACGTTGATGCCTCCGATCCGCCGACCTTCCTGGCGCATCACAGCAATGATGTTGTCGTGCCTGCGTCCCAGACGATCAACCTCAGGAATCGACTCCTGGGCTACGGCGTCCCGGTGGAGACCGTGACCACCGCAGGCACCGGCATGGCTCACATCTGGTCGACGAGCGATCCCGCCTTCGCGTCGATGGTGGAGTTCTTCAAGACCTGGCTCTAGTCGCGCTCGGCGCTAGTGGATCTCGAGCATCCGCTCCAATGCGACCCGCGCCCATCGCGCGATCTCCGGCTCGACGGTGACGCGGTTCACGACCCGGCTCTCGAGCAGGTTCTCCATCGCCCACACCAGGTGCGGCAGATCGATGCGGTTCATCGTCGCGCAGAAGCACACCGTCTCCTCGAGGAAGACGATGGTCTTGTCGGGGTTGTTCTTGGCGATCCGGCGCACCATGTTCAGCTCGGTGCCGATGGCCCAAGCCGAACCCGCGGGCGCCTCCGCGATCGCGCGCAGGATCCCCTCGGTCGAGCCCACCTCGTCGGCGAGCTGCACGACCTCGTGGCGACACTCGGGGTGGACGATCACCCGCACGCCCGGGAGACGCTCGCGAACCTTGTGCACGTGCTCGGGTAGGAAGCGTTGATGCACGGAGCAGTGGCCTTTCCAGAGGATCGCCTTCGCGGCACGGATCTGATCCTCGGTGAGACCGCCCATGGCTCGATGCGGATCCCACACGACGCAGTCGTCGAGTGACATCCCCATCGACACCGCGGTGTTCCGTCCGAGGTGCTGGTCGGGCAGGAACAGGACCTTGGAGCGCCGGTCGAACCCCCAGCGCATCGCGGCGGCCGCGTTCGAGGAGGTGCAGATCGCGCCGCCCTCGCGACCCGTGAGCGCTTTGATGTCCGCCGATGAGTTCATGTAGGTCAGCGGCACCACGTCGCCGGCCGCGATGTCCTGCAACACGGCCCAGCATTCCTCGACCTGGCCGATCTCGGCCATGTCCGCCATCGAGCATCCCGCGGCGAGGTCGGGCAGTATCACCTGCTGCCAGTCCGCGGTCAGGATGTCGGCCGATTCCGCCATGAAGTGAACGCCGAGGAAGATCACGTACGGCGCTCCCGCCTCGGCTGCGAACTGGGCCAGCTTGTAAGAGTCCCCGCGGGCGTCCGCGAACTGGATGACCTCTTCCTTCTGGTAGTGGTGGCCGAGGATCACGACCTGGTCGTCGAGCGCTTGTCTCGCCGCCGCGGCGCGTTCGACGAGCCGGGGATCCGAGGCCGGCGGGAGGTCGGTACAGGTCGTGCCGCGCTCGCTCCGCTGAGGTGCGGGGCGGCGGTCGAGGATGGGGAGAGGGAGAACGGTCTGCGTCACGGTGCCCCCGGCCTCCGTGCGTCGTGTTCCGACAGACGAATGATACGGCCCCTCGAGGGGCGGTGCGAACGCCTTCCGCCGGCCGGTCCAGCGCGAGCTCGCAGGTAGGATGAGCAGCGTGGATCTATCCACCGTGCCCCGCGTCCTCCCGGCCGACCGGCCCACGCCGCCCACGTTCCGCGATCCGAATTTCCATCGCGCAGCCGACTGGCTCGCCGACGGCCGGGAGGACGACGCGAGCCTGGTCGTCTTCGGGGCGCCGTACGCGGGCGGCTCCATCTCCCGGGCGCAATGCGACCTCGCGCCGGGAGCGATCCGGAAGTCTCTGGAACGCTTCTCCACCTATTCGAGCGACTTCGATGTCTCCCTCGATGGGCTGAAGGTCTTCGACCTGGGCGATATGCCGCGCGCGATCGCGATCGCGGTCGAGGAGTTCCAGATGCACGTCCAGGACGTGGTGGGGGCGATCCGTTCCCAAACCGACGTGCCCGTGGCGGTGATGGGGGGCGACAACTCGATCACGGTCGGGGCCGCCCGGGGAGCTGGGGCCGACGCGCTGATCGCCTTCGATGCCCACCACGACGTCCGCGACATGGACGAGAACGGCGCCACCAACGGCTCGCCGGTACGGCAGCTCATCGAAGGCGGCATGCCGGGGAACCGCGTCGTCCAGATCGGCATCCACGGCTTCTCCAACGCCGCCGCTTACGCCCGCTACGCCGTCGACGCCGGGATCCACATCGTTTCCCCCGGCGCGGTCCGCACACTGGGGATCGATGCGATCGTCGAGGACGCACTCGTCAAGCTGGAAACGGCCGGCGCCCGGCGCATCTGGGTCGACGTCGACATGGACTGCTTGGAGCGAGCGCTGGCCCCGGGGGCCCCAGCCGCGATGCCGGGGGGCTTGCTGCCCGCCGACCTGAGCCGCGCCGCGTTCCGGCTCGGCCACTCAACGCTCGTCACCGGTCTCGACATCACCGAGCTGGATCCCACCGCCGACCTCGGCGACGCGACGGTGCGGACGGCGTGCTCGGTCTTGCTGGCGTTCGCGTGCGGGGTGGCGATCCGGGCGTGAGCGTCGCGTTGTCCGGTGAGCCGCTGACGATCGGCGAGGTCGTCTCCGTCGGGCGCGAAGGAACCAAGGTCGAGGTCGCCGACGGTGTTGCGGCGCGGATGGCGCCTGCGCGACGGATCGTCGAGGAGGCCGTCGCACGCGGCGACGTCGTCTACGGGATCACCACCGGATTCGGCGCGCTCGCAGGAGTCCGCATCGAGCCGGCCGCCGTCCAGGAGCTTCAGCGCGCGATCATCCGTTCCCACGCCGCCGGCACCGGCGAGGACATGCCGGCCGAGGTCGTGCGGGGCATGATGCTCCTCCGCGCCCGCACGCTGGCGGCAGGGCACGCCGGGGTGCGTCCGCGGCTCGTCGAGCAGATCGTCGAGCTTCTCAACCGCGCCATCCTCCCCGTCGTACCCGCGCACGGGTCGGTCGGGGCTTCCGGCGATCTGGCGCCGCTGGCCCATTGCGCTCTGGCCTTGATCGGCGAAGGCACGGTCCGGATCAACGGAACTCGCGCGACGGCATCGGATGCGCTGCGAGATGCCGGCCTCGAGCCGCTCACGCTCGAGGCGAAGGAAGGCCTTGCACTCGTGAACGGCACCGAGGGCATGCTCGCGATGGCGTGCCTTGCGGTGACCGACCTGGAGCGCACGCTGAAGACGGCCGACGTTGCGTGCGCGATGAGCGTCGAGGCGCTCCTCGCGACCGACCGGCCGTTCGCGGAGAACATCCATGCGCTCCGGCCCCACCCCGGGCAGCTCGCGTCGGCGGAGAACCTGCGCCGGCTCACCGCCGGCTCGAAGGTGATCGGTTCGCACCGGACGACCGCGCACGCGGTTCAAGACGCGTACTCGCTTCGCTGCGCGCCTCAAGTGCACGGCGCCTGCCGGGACGCGCTCGCGTACGCGCGCTCGGTCGTCGAGCGCGAGCTCGCGAGCGAGGTCGACAACCCGGTCGTCCTGCACGAGTCGGGAGCGGTCGAGAGCGCCGGGAACTTCCACGGCGAGCCGCTCGCGTTCGCGCTCGACATGATCGCGATAGCGGCGAGCGAGGTCGGGTCGATCAGCGAACGCCGTAGCGATCGCATGCTCGACCCCGCGCACTCGAACGGGCTGCCGGCGTTCCTTGCGCCGGAGGCCGGCGTGAACTCGGGGTTCATGCTCGCGCAGTACACGCAGGCGGCGATGGTCGCGGAGTCCAAGCGGCTCGCCGTACCGGCGTCGGTCGATTCGATCCCGACCTCAGGCACGACCGAGGATCACGTAAGCATGGGCTGGGACGCCGGCCGCAAAGCGTTGAAGGCCGTCGCGAACGCCGAAGCCGTGGTCTCGATCGAGGCCCTGCTCGCGGCGCAGGCGCTGGACCTGCGCGCGCCGCTGGAGCCGTCGCGCGCGTCGTCCGCCGCGCGCGGCGCGATCCGGGAGCGCGTCGCGTTCATGGACCGGGATCGCTTCCTCGCGCCGGACATCGACGCCGTTCGGGAGCTGGCTCGCAACGGGAGGCTGGTGGATGCGGTCGAGGGCGCGGTGGGTGAACTCCGATGAGCGCCCGCATCGTCCGAGCGCCCCGCGGCACGGAGCTTTCCTGCAAGGGGTGGCCGCAGGAAGCCGCGCTGCGGATGCTCATGAACAACCTCGACCCCGAGGTAGCCGAGCGTCCCGACGACCTCGTGGTCTACGGCGGCTCCGGCAAGGCAGCGCGCAACTGGGCGTGCTTCGACGCGATCGTCGCGTCGCTTCGCGATCTGGAGGGCGACGAGACCTTGCTCGTGCAGTCCGGGAAGCCGGTCGGCGTGTTTCGCACGCATCCGTTCGCGCCGCGCGTGCTCATCGCGAATTCGATGCTGGTGCCGGACTGGGCCGACTGGGAGACGTTCTGGGAGCTCGAGGCTGCCGGGCTGACGATGTACGGCCAGATGACGGCGGGCTCGTGGATCTACATCGGCACGCAAGGCATCCTCCAGGGCACCTACGAAACGTTCCAGGCGATCGCCGACCAGCGTTTCGGCGGCACGCTGCGGGGCCGGGTCGTGCTGACGGCGGGGCTCGGCGGGATGGGTGGCGCGCAGCCGCTCGCGATCACGATGAACGATGGTGTGGCGCTCTGCGTCGACGTCGACCCGGCGCGCATCCACCGCCGGATCGAGGGCGGCTACCTGGACGAGGTGGCCGACAACCTCCACGACGCGATCGATCGCGCCGAGGACGCGCGCGAGGAAGGCCGGGCGGCGTCGATCGGGGTCGTGGGGAACGCCGCCGATGTGTTCCCCGAGGTCAAGCGCCGCGCGTTCGCCGTGGACATCGTCACCGACCAGACCTCCGCGCACGATCCGCTGAACGGGTACGTCCCGCAGGGGCACTCGGTCGAGGAAGCGACGGACCTCCGCGCGAAGGATCCGCACCGATACGTCGAGGAAGCGCGCGCTTCGATGGCCGTCCACTGCCGAGCCATGGTCGACCTCGCGCACGCCGGCGCCGAGGTGTTCGACTACGGCAACAACCTTCGCGGTGAGGCGCTCAAAGGGGGCTTCGCCGACGCGTTCTCGTATCCCGGCTTCGTGCCCGCGTACATCAGGCCGTTGTTCTGCGAGGGGAAGGGGCCTTTCCGCTGGGCGGCGCTCTCGGGCGACCCGGCCGACATCGCGGCGACCGACCGGGCCGTCGCCGACCTGTTCCCCGACGACGACGGTCTGCAGAGGTGGCTGAAGCTCGCGCAGGAGCGCGTCCAGTTCCAGGGGCTTCCCGCGCGGATCTGTTGGCTCGGCTACGGCGAGCGGCAGCGCGCCGGCCTTGCGTTCAACGACCTTGTTCGAAGTGGTGAGATCAAGGCGCCGATCGTGATCGGACGTGACCACCTCGACGCGGGGAGTGTCGCGTCGCCGTACCGCGAGACGGAGGCGATGCGCGACGGCTCCGACGCGATCGCCGACTGGCCGATCCTGAACGCGCTGCTGAACACCGCGAGCGGCGCGACGTGGGTGAGCGTCCATCACGGGGGCGGCGTCGGGATGGGCAAGGCGATCCACGCCGGTGTCGTCGTCGTCGCCGACGGTACGGCCGACGGCGACCGCAGGCTCGAGCTGACGCTCACGAACGACCCGGGCACCGGCGTGATGCGCCACGCCGACGCCGGCTACGAGCGCGCGATCGACGTCGCGCGCGAACGCGGGCTCCGGCTGCCGATGCTCGACGCGTGAACGCCGATCTCGTCGTCACCGGCGCGTCCCAGGTCGTCACGTGCGACCCGTCGCTCGGCGAGGGTCCGCTCGGGGTGATCGAGCGCGGGGCGTTGGCCGGTTTCGAGGGCCGCGTCGTGTGGGTCGGGTCCGAGCGCGACCTGCGCGACGCCGTGGAGATCGTGCCCGACGCGCACGAGGTAGAAGCGGGCGGAGGAGCGGTCATGCCCGGTCTCGTCGACTGTCATACGCATCTGGTCTTCGCGGGGGATCGCTCGGAGGAGTTCGCGGCGCGGCTCCGCGGCACGCTGTACGACGGCGGCGGCGTCCGCACGACCGTGGCCGCCACGCGCGCTGCATCCGACGACGAGCTTCTCGCGGTCGCGCGCGAGCGCCTGCAGCGTTTCCTTGAGTTCGGCGTCACGACCGTCGAGGCGAAGAGCGGCTACGGGCTCACCCCCGAGCACGAGCGGCGCCTGCTCGAGGTCGCGGCGAAGCTCGACGGCCCGTCCGAGGTCGTGCGCACCTTCATGGGAGCCCACGTCGTTCCCGAGGAATACGCCGACGACCGTGACACGTACGCCGCATTGGTGGCCGAGGGCATGATCCCCGGACTCGGCAACCTGGCGGAGTTCTGCGACGTCTGGGTCGACCGGGCCGCGTTCACCTCCGAACAAGCGCGGCGGATCCTGCGAGCCGCGCATGCCGAAGGGCTCGGGATCAAGGTCCACGCGGAGCAGCTCTCGCGCAGCGGGGGAGCGGTCGTCGCCGCGGAGTTCGGCGCCGTCAGCGCCGAGCACCTCGAGCACGCGAACGAGGAGGACGCCGCCGCGCTCGCGCGGACGAAGACGATCGCCGTGCTCATCCCCGGGGCATCGATGATGACCGGGACCCCGTTCGCCCCGGCTCGGATGCTGATGGAAAAAGGCGTCCGCGTCGCGCTCTCGACCGACTTCAATCCCGGCACGTCATACAGCGAGAACCTCCAGCTGGTCGTCGCGCTCGCCGGCGTGCATCTCGGTATGACTCCCGAGGAAGCAATGCTCGGGGTTACGCGCAACGCCGCTGCCGCGCTATCCCGCGAAGGAAAGGTCGGCTCGCTCGCCCCCGGGGCTCGCGCCGACCTCGTTGTGCTCGACGCACGGTCGTACGTCGATCTTGCTTATCACTACGGGGTGAACCTCGCGCGGATCGTTCTCACCGGTCGAGGTCGCTGAGGGATCTGCGAGCGACGGCGGGAGCGGTCCCGCCAGCCTCGGAACAAGGAAACGAAGAACAGGCCGATAGCGATGGGGCCAGAAAGCTCGACGAAGTATCCGACCGGTGTCGCAAGCGAGAGAAAGAACCCCAAGCTCGCGATGAGCCAGTGCCTCGCCCGCCAAGCCCATGCGCCGAGCCACGCGGCAAGGGCCCCAGGAACGCCCAACGCGTAGAGCGGCCAGATCGGATCGTGGAAGTCGGGAGAAGGGGTCCGCTGTTCGATGTAAGCGATCCACGCGAAGACGATCGTGAGTCCGGCGGCGAGGATCACGGCCAACGCAAGGCCGAGATCGAAGCGGGACCACTTCCTTTCGGGCCGCGGGATCCGTACGGGTTCCAACGATCCGCCGGTTCTCACCTTCCCGTGCCGCCCGGCCTCTCCGGCGCGGCGGGGCGCGGCCAGGGCATCGCCTCCTCGGGCTCGTCCGGACGGGGACGCGCGAGCGTCCACGTCGATGCGATCGCGAGCGCCGCAAGGGCGAGGCTCGCCATCGCCTCAGGCGCGGTCACAACGTCGCTGGAGCAGGTGATTCCGTTCTCGAGGGACCTGCACCGGGGGTCTTCGTGCACGAGCATCACTGCGAAGGACAGGATCCCCAACAGGACGGCGTTCAACGCGACGATCGTGGGATAGACCCGCGGGATCGAATCCGCCGCGCGTCGCCCGTACGCCACGAAGGCCATGCCGGTAGGGAGAAGAAGGGGGAGCGTCGCTCCGCCCATCGAGATGAAGCTGATAGGGACACCGATCAGCCCGGCGGCGAGGAAGAGAGCCGGCCTGCGGCGCCCGAGCATCGCCAAAGCTCCCGGGAGGGTGGCGACCATGCCGAGGGCGAGCGCTCCCAGGTAGCTCGCAACCGGGTCGGGTCCATCGCCGGCGTGCGCAAGGAGCAGTCCGGTGAGGCCGAGACCAATGACCATCCCGATCAACCCCGAGCCTTCTTCCGCGAGGCGAGGCGTCCGGCTGGTCGAGACGGGGCCGGCCCGCTCAGCCCACGGCATAGCGCGTCAACCCTTCGGCCAGCGGAACCGGCTGAAGCCCGAGCACCTCGTACAGCGCGGCGTCGTCGACGATCGCGTCGCCGGTGGCGAAGTCGACGGCACGCGGAGTCAGCGGCGGGTTCGGGAGGAGGACCAGCGGCGCAGTCGCGAGCTTCGCGATAGGCTTCGGAAGAGGGACGAGCAGCCGGCGCTTCCCGAGGACGTTCATGAGCGTCCGCACGACCTCCCGCATGGTGAGGACCTCGGGGCCTCCGATCTCGAGCGTTCGATCCCACGCCTCGTCGCGC
>JBBDRM010000152.1 GCA_040905475.1 Actinomycetota bacterium | reverse complement strand
CTGGAGCGGGCGACCAGATTCGAACTGGCGACCCTCACCTTGGCAAGGTGATGCTCTACCACTGAGCCACGCCCGCGTGAGGAGGGATTCTATCAACCCCGGCGAGGCTGTCTCTACCGGCCCGTCGAGCCGAATCCTCCCGACCCGCGCTCCGACTCGGGGAGCTCCGAGACCTCGCGCAGCGTCGTCGCCGGGACCGGATACACCACGAGCTGGGCGATCTTGTCGCCCCGGTGGACTTCGAAGGGCTCCCGGGGGTCGAGGTTGATCGCGATGACCTTGATCTCTCCCCGATAGCCGGCGTCGATCAAGCCGGGGGCGTTCACCAGCCCGAGGCCGTGACGCGCGGCCAAGCCCGACTTCGGCTGAACGAGCCCGGCGAACCCGTCGGGGATCGCGACCGCCAGACCGGTCGGGATCAACGCCCGCTCCCCCGGCGCGAGCACCAGGTCCACGGCCGAGCGCAGGTCGAACCCGGCGTCGCCGGGATGCGCTCGCTCCGGCATGGGAAGCCCGTCGTCCAGCCGCTGAACGAGGATCTCGGTCACGACGTTGGCTTGAGGTAATGCGCCCGGAAGCGGCGGATCGGGGGATCGCGATCGTAGTCCATGTAATCCTCGAACCGATCGACCACGAGTCCTGCCCGCTCCAAGCCTCGAAGCTCCTCATGCGAGAGCGGCCACGGCGGCGGCCCTGCCGTCGGCTCGTCATCTTCCCGGCCGCGCGACACGATCAGTACCGAGCCGCCCGGCGCCGGCAGCGAAGCCACCGCCGCGATCGCGTTCCCTCGAATGGCTACGGGGAGCGGCTGCAAGGTGTACGCCTCGAACACGAAGTCGAACGCGCCCTCGAGCAAGTTTGGGAGCGCGAAGAGGTCTGCGTTTCGGTATTCAACCGACGAGTCGGGGAACCTGCGGCGTGCCCACGCGATGGCCGTCTCGGAGATGTCGAACGCGGTGACCTCGAACCCCCGTCGGGCGAGCTCCTCAGCGTCGTCTCCGAGACCGCACCCGACGACCACCGCCGTCGACCCCTTCGCCTCGGGGTGTTCACGGTCCAGCCACTCGACGAGCCAGCGGTTGGGCTTCTCGTCGGCCCAAGGGATGCGTGAGGGGTCGTCACCGGCGGCGCGATAGACCTCGTCGAACCAGCCCGTCGCGTCGCCTTGGGAGATCGACTCGACGGCGAGTCGGTCCACGACGTTCTCCTGATCCTCGGTGCTCATGGCGTTCCTTTGAGAGTGGTGGAGGGGAGCTTCCCCTCTCCCCCCCACCAACTCACATCTCTACGAGCAGCCGCTGGTCGATCCGCAGGACTCGCACACGAAGCACGAGCCCGCCGGTCGCATCTTGTTGCCGCAGTTGTAGCAATACGGCGCGTCGGCCAGGCTGATCTCGTTCGCGTCCGACGCTCTCGCCTCCGGCGCGGGCGTGATCTGGATCGGCGCAGGAGCCGCCGGTCCCGCAACCGAGGTCTCAGCAGCCGGGCTCTCTTCCGCAGCACCGTGACCGTTCCCATTCCCGTTGCCGTTCTCGCCCTTGACGAGCTCACGCCGCTCATCGCTCGACATGATCCCGAGACGCCGGCGGGTCGGCTCGTCGAGATAGTCGAGCGCGAGCCGGCGGAAGACGTAGTCCACGATGCTCGTCGCGAGCCGCACGTCGGGATCGTCGGTCATCCCCGCCGGCTCGAAGCGCATGTTCATGAACTTCGCCACGTAGGCGTCCAGCGGCACGCCGTACTGCAAGCCGAGCGACAGACTGATCGCGAAGGCGTCCATGATCCCCGACAGCGTCGAGCCCTGCTTCGACACCTTCAGGAAGATCTCGCCGAGCCCGTCGTCCGGGTACTCGCCGGCGGTCATGTACCCCTCGGTGTCGGCGACCCGGAACGAGACTGTGCGGCCCGGCCGGCTCTTGGGGAGACGCCGCCGCTGCGGATGCCCGGTCGCGATCACCGCGGGGTCCGCCGCTTTGGCCTTCTTGTCGGCCGACAGCGGCTGCGCGACCTTGCAGTTGTCGCGGTAGATCGCGAGCGCCTTGATCCCCAGCTTCCATCCCTCGAAGAGCAGGTTCTCGACCTCCTCGACCGTCGCCGACTCCGGCAGGTTCACGGTCTTGGAGATCGCGCCCGAGATGAACGGCTGCACCGCCGCCATCATGTTCACATGCCCCATGTAGTGGATCGGGTTCTGGCCCATCGCGCAGTCGAACACCGGGCGGTGCTCGTCCTTGAGATACGGGGCCCCGTCCACCGTGTTGTGCTCGTGGATGTGGGCGGTGATCTGCTCGACCTCGGTCGGCGAGTAGCCGAGCTTGGTGAGCGCCTTCGGCACGGTCTGGTTCACGATCCGCATCGAGCCGCCGCCGACGAGCTTCTTCGTCTTCACCAGGGCGAGATCCGGCTCGACGCCCGTGGTGTCGCAGTCCATCATCAGCCCGATCGTGCCCGTCGGAGCGAGCACGCTCGCCTGCGAGTTGCGGTACCCATGCTGCGCGCCGAGCACGATCGCCTCGTCCCAGGCCGTCTTGGCTGCGGTGAGCATCGCCTCCGGCACGAGGTCGCCGTCGATCCGATCCACGGCCGCCCGGTGCTTGCGCATCACGTTCAGCATCGGCTCACGGTTCGGCGCGAAGCCGTTGAACGGCCCCTGCTTCTCCGCGAACAGGGCGCTGTTCCGGTACGACCATCCGGTCATGATCGCGGTGATCGCGCCGGCCCACGCCCGTCCGACTTCGGAGTCGTACGGCAGACCGCGCGACATCAGCAAAGCGCCGAGGTTCGCGTAGCCGATCCCGAGCTCCCGAAAGTCGATCGCGTTCTTGCCGATCTTCTCCGTCGGGTAGCTCGAGTTGCCCACGAGGATCTCCTGAGCGAGGAAGATGACGTCGATCGCGTGCCGGAACGCCGCCACGTCGAAGTTCAGATCGGCGTCGACGAACTTCATCAGATTCAGGCTCGCGAGGTTGCAAGCCGAGTTGTCGAGGTGCATGTACTCCGAGCACGGGTTCGAGGCGTTGATGCGACCCGACGCCGGCGAGGTGTGCCAGTCGTTGATCGTCGTGTCGTACTGCATCCCGGGATCGGCGCACTCCCACGCCGCCTGAGCGATCTCACGCATCAGGTCGCGCGCACGAACCGTCTTGATCGGCTCGCCGCCGATCACGGCCCGGAGCGACCAGTCGCCGTCCTCCTCGAACGCCTTCATGAACTCGTCGGTCACCCGCACCGAGTTGTTCGCGTTCTGGTACTGGATCGAATAGGCGTCGCGGCCGTCGAGGTCCATGTCGAAGCCGCCGTCGCGCAGGACGCGAGCCTTGCGCTCCTCGAGCGCCTTGCACCAGATGAAGTCCTCGACGTCGGGGTGATCCGCGTTGAGGACGACCATCTTCGCCGCCCGGCGCGTCTTACCGCCGGACTTGATGGTTCCGGCGGAGGCGTCGGCCCCCCGCATGAATGAAACCGGGCCCGACGCCTCGCCACCGGACGACAGCTGCTCCTTGGAGGAGCGGATGTTGGACAGGTTGATCCCCGAGCCGGATCCGCCCTTGAAGATCGTGCCTTCCTCGACGTACCAGTTGAGGATCGAGCTCATCGTGTCGTCTACGGCGAGGATGAAGCAGTTATGGACGACAACGTTGTTGGAGAGGTACTCGCCACTCTCGGTCTGGATGTCGTAGACGTCCATTCCGCCGAGGGACTGGATGGAGACGATCTCCTCCTCACGGAGATCGGGGCAGCCCTTTCCGTCCATCCCAAGAGATATCTCGAGTTTGTCCAGCTTGTCCCAACCGATGAACCCGATCCGTTCTGCAAATCTGCGGCGCTCGCTCGCGTAGCTGATATCGATCTGCCATTGGTGCGACCGATCGTTTCGCTTCTCGAGCTTGAAGAAGCGTCGCGAGTAGATGCCCACTCGCAACAAGAGCAGATGGAGATCCTCGACCCACTTCTCGCTGATAACCGCGAAGCCGATCCGCGCCGAGCCTCCGCCGATCGAAACGAAGCCCTCGCTTTGGAAGACGCTGCGAAGATAGGCGCGAACCACCTCATTCGGCGCCGTCCACATCTGCCGGGGGACGCGGATATCGTGCCTCCGGGAAAGGAGCCCGTAACGTTCGACGAATGGACGTAGCACCTCGCCGTAAAGTCTGATCCGCCGCATCTCCGGGAGGCCGTCGACCGGACGGATCTTGCGATGTACTTCCGGGAAGACGACGTCGAGGTGCTCCTTCAGCCAGGCGTATTCTTCGGTGTTCGCAGTGATGAACTCGATGGTCAGGGAGCGGTTGGTTCCGGTCGTGTACTGGCCGACGAAGCCGTCGGCCTGAAGCCATCCGGCTAGCGCGGCTTCGGAGACGGCCTGCGGATCCGGGACGTCTGCCGCCTGCATCTTCCTGTGCGGCTGGAGCTGAAGTCGCATTCCTGGGCGTAGCGCGTCCACGCGCACCCAGGCCGGATCCGTTCGGCGTGCTTCCACGGCTCGCACGAGGTGATCGCCCGTCGCCTCGACGAAGGAACCGTTCCGGAGCGATACTCGGTATACCCGCTTGCGTCCGTTGCGCTTCGTCGCGACGATCTTCGTCACGCCGGTCGAATCCAGGACCTCCATACCGACCGCGTTGCGCTCCACGATCTCACCGATCGGAACGAAACCGCTCGGCGTGGAAACGAGAGCACCCCACGGTTGACAGGCGCTGCACTGCGGCTGCGCCTCGACGCCGACGTTGAACCAAACCGGGGAGTTGAACGCCGCCTTCTGCGTCACCAGGATGTGCTTGAGCTCGTGATTGAAGGTCTCTCGATCGGTTTCGGTCTTGAAGTAGCCGTCCTTCCATCCCCAGCTCGTGATCGTGTCGGCGACACGGTCGACGAGCTGACGGACGGAACGCTCACGCTGGGGGGTGCCGAGCGGACCACGGAAGTACTTCTGCGCCACGATGTTGGTCGCGTTCTGCGACCACGAGACGGGGAACTCGACCTCACGCTGCTCGAACGCGTTGCCGCCCTCCTTGAAGTTCGGGATGACCGCATCGCGGACGTCCCACTGGACGTCGTCGTACGGATGCACCCCGTCCTTCGTGAAGAAGCGCTTGACCGTCAGGCCCCCGGTCATCGCCTTCTCGGTCTTCGCCATACCGTTCGTCCTCCCCCCAACTCGCCTCGGCCCCACACCGAGGTCGCCCGACCTTGCTAGTCGCGCAGCCCCTGCTTCGGCGGCGTCCGCTTCAGCAGCAGGAGCCCAACCTCTTTCTCGAAATCCGTCAGCTCTTGGAAGTCCTTGTAGACCGACGCGAAGCGCACGTACGCCACCTCGTCGAGATCGCGGAGCTTGTCGAGGATCGCGAACCCGACCTCCGAGCTCGGGATCTCGTCGGAGCCCTGCCCGCGCAAGCTCTCCTCGATCTCGTCGGTGACCGCATCGATCTGTGCGACGGTCACCGGACGGTTCTTGCACGCCTTCACGAGTCCGGCGACGACCTTCTGACGGTCGAAGGGCTCGGACTCACCGGAGCGCTTGCTGATCCGGAGGCCGACCGTCTCGCCGCGCTCGAAGGTGGTGTACCGCCGCGTGCAAGTGAGGCACTCGCGCCGGCGCCGGATCGCTTGCCCACCCTCGGCCAGGCGCGAGTCGACGACTTTGTCTTCCAGCCCCTTACAGAAGGGACAACGCATCAAGCCGCCTTTCGAGGTGGTCGTACGAACCCGGCCCCACTTCTCCACCTTGTGGATAACGTTATCCACATGAATCCACAAGATGTAGTGGAATTACAACGATGAGGATACAACATAGGGGTCCTCAGTCAAGCACGGAAGGTGCCTCGCTAGCGTCGGGAGAGAACGAGCTCCTGACCAGGGATTATCCGTCCCCCGTCGAGCTCGTTGGAGCGGATGAGGCGGTCGACGACCTCGCGAGGATCGCGGTCTGGGTCGGCTTGTCGGGCGAGCTGCCAGAGGGTCTCCCCGGGCTGCACCACGTGGCTCCAGACGGGCTCAGACGGCCCAGATTGGCCGGCGACTACCGTGGTAGCCCCGACGCCCGTCAGGGCTGCCAGCAGCGCAAATGCCATCAGGAAGCGTCTCATCCGAACCTCTGTTCGAGACCCTATCGAACGACTGTTCGAGCTGTCAAGACCCGAACAGGTGTTTGATTCGAGGGTGCTTCCGTGTTAGGTTCCGCTCGATTTTCACGCTCTCTTAAGGGGGGACGGAATGGAGCAGCTGACCGAACGCCAGCGCCGGATCCTGGACTTCATCACCGAGACCCGCGACGAGCGCGGGTATCCGCCGTCCGTTCGGGAGATCGGCGACGCCGTCGGCCTGCACTCCCCCTCGAGCGTCCACGCTCAGCTGGCGACGCTCGCGCAGAAGGGCTACCTGACCAAGGATCCGACGAAGCCGCGCGCGATCCGTGTGCACGACGGGTCGACGCCGGCGAAGGCCGGAGTCTCGAGCGCGAACACGGTAGAGGTTCCGCTCGTCGGCCGGATCGCCGCCGGCGGTCCGATCCTCGCCGAGCAGAACGTGGAAGACACGATGGCGTTGCCGCGCGACCTCGTCGGTTCGGGCACGCTGTTCGCGTTGAAGGTGCGCGGGGATTCGATGATCAACGCGGGCATACTCGACGGCGACACCGTAATCGTTCGTCAGCAGCCTGAGGCGTCGGACGGCGAGATCGTCGCCGCGCTGGTAGGCGACGACGAGGCGACGGTAAAACGGCTCTCTCGCAAGGGCGGCAAGGTCCGGCTGCTCGCGGAGAACCCCGCCTACGATCCGATCGAGCCGGAAGAGGTCAGCGTGCTCGGGAAGGTCGTCGCGGTGCTGCGCCGGGTTTGATTAGACGGCTTGTCCGCTGTCCACAATGAGGTTGGAGGACTCCCCAGCGGCTTACGAGTCGCGTCGAACTCTAAACCATTAGGTCGTCTGCTCTTCGGAGAGAACTTGGTCGATCCGGAAGTTGTTAAGCGGATCCGCATCTCCACGTGTGCGGTTCACCGTCTTGCGGTCAAGCACGAGGACACCTTTGGTGGTTTGCCCGAAGGTGCCAAGGTGAATCGAATCTCGGGAGTCCGAGCGACCGCGTTCCTCGTCCGCCCAAAGGTTCTGGTCACCAACAGGCATGTAATAGAAGAGATCGCAGCTGAACATCTTCAGACCGGGAACCACGATCATTGGTATGTGGAATTCTTGTATCCCCAAGCGGGCGGGACGGGGTGGTCTCAGACCTTCCGCCGGATCGACTGGATCTTCGCGCTGAATTCCGGCGGAACGGGTCCTCTCGACGTTGGACTACTGACAGTTCGACTCAATCCCAACGATTCGGAGCCAGTCGAGCCGGTCAAACTGGGAAACTTGAACTCTGTGAGAGCTGGCGCTGAAGTCGCACTCGCCGGCTACCCTCTTGGCGACGAGCTACTGACCGGACCCAGCGTCACACGATTCGGTCCAGTCGTTCACGCCGGCATAATCTCGGCCGTGGCCCCGTACGACACCGTTGATCCTCGTAACATCACAACGTTCCTCACTGACATCAATACTGCACCGGGCATGAGCGGCTCACCGGTCTTCTTCCCCGACACGGGAGAGGTCGTTGGGTTGCACTATGCAGGAGTGCAAGGAACGCTCGGCTGCGCGGTCCCGGTCGATGAACTCCGGGTTTCCAGTTGGATTTCAGCGTTGGAACACGCCATCCAGAAGAAGGAACGATTTGGAACGTTCGCTGTCACAGGCGGCGGCGATGTATCTCCAATAATACAAGCTGTTAGCGCGTCAGCTCAGGAATCTCCATCAAGCGATTCCTCCTCGGACACAAACTGACCGCAGTCACAATCGGACGCCCGGACGTCATGGGTTAGAGCAATCTCGAGCGTTTTACTGGTGCGGGTAGCACGTAGTTCTCGAGCCGTCCCATCTGATCTTCGCGTAGGCGCGCACGCACCTTCGTGCCTTCCTCCAGGTACGCCTCGCCGAGCACCGCGCCGGCAGCGTGCAACGCCGCCACGACGTCGCCGCGGTCGTAGGGAACGAGCAGATCGACCTCGACCTCCGGGTGCGGGATCCGCTCGGCCACGCGCTCGAGCAGCCCCTCGGTCCCCTCCCCTGTCAACGCCGACAGGAACACCGCGTCCTGGAACCGACGCTTGAGCCGCGCGAGGTCGACCTCGCTGATCGCGTCGATCTTGTTCACCGCCACCACCTCCGGCACCGCCGCCGCCCCGATCTCGCCCAGCACGTCCCGAACCGCCAGGTACTGCCCCTCGGGATCCGCGTCGCTCCCGTCCACCAGGTGCAGCAGCAGGTCCGCGCGGATCGCTTCCTCGAGCGTCGACTTGAACGCCTCGACCAGCGTGTGGGGCAGCTTCCGTACGAAGCCCACCGTGTCCGTCAACACCGCCGGACGCCCGTCGGGGAGCACAAGCTTCCGCGTGGTTGGATCAAGCGTCGAGAACAGCTTGTCCTCCACCAGCACCCCGGCCTGCGTGAGCGTATTCAGCATCGTCGACTTCCCGGCGTTCGTGTAGCCCACCAGCGCGACCGACGATACCCGCGAACGCACCCGCTCCTGACGCTTCGTCGTGCGAGTCTTCTGGAGGTCCTCGATCTCGTCACGCAGTTTCGAGATCCGCTTCTTGATCCGCCGGCGGTCGACCTCGAGCTTCGTCTCACCCGGACCTCGCGTTCCGATCCCACCGCCGAGACGGCTCATCGACTCACCCCAGCCGCGGAGTCGCGGGAGCAGGTAGCTCAGCTGTGCCAGCTCGACCTGTGCCTTGCCCTCGGACGAGTGCGCATGCTGCGCGAAGATGTCGATGATCAGCGCGGTCCTATCGAGCACCTTGCACCCGAAGATCTCCTCCAGGTTGCGAAGCTGGCCCGGCGAGAGCTCCTCGTCCACGATCACCGTGTCGGCCTGCTCGCCGCGGACGACGTCGCGGATCTCCTGGGCCTTCCCCTTGCCTATGTACGTCGCCGGATCGGGAGTGTCGCGCCGGTGGAGCATGGAGTCGATCACCTCCGCGCCGGCGGTCTCGGTGAGCCGACGTAGCTCCTCCAGGGACGCCTCCGCGGCAGCGGCATCGCGCCCGCGCGAGAGCCCCACGAGCACGGCGCGCTCGAGACGAAGCGCCTGCAGCTCGGGAGGAAGCTCGGTTACGCGCCGGCGGCTGCCGGGGCGGGTGCGATCGGCCGGTGTCATCCGAGCGCTTTGCGGATCCGTTCCAGGCCTTCGACGAGCCGGTCGTCGTTCACGGTGAGCGATATCCGGATGTAGCCCTCCCCCGCTTCTCCGTATCCGCGCCCCGGCGGGACGACCACCCCGGCCTCCTCCAGCAGGAAAGTCGCGAACGACGAGGAGTCGTGGCCGTCGGGCACCGGGAGCCACACGTAGATCGATCCCTTGGGCGGCTGGAGCGACCACCCCATGTCGTTGAACGTCTCGACCACCAGATCGCGACGCTTCGCGTAGAGCGTGCGCAGGTCCACGAGGAAATCTTGCGGCCCTTCGAGCGCTGCGATGCCAGCGAGCTGGATCGCGTTGAAGATCCCCGAGTCGATGTTCGTCTTGACCCGCCCGAGCGCCTCGATCGCCACCGCCGATCCGACGACGAATCCGCAGCGCCATCCGGTCATGTTGTAGGTCTTCGACAGCGAGTGGAACTCGACGGCGACATCTTTCGAGCCGGGAACCTCGAGGACGCTCGGGGCGACGAAACCATCGTAGGTGATCTCCGAGTAGGCGTTGTCGTGGACGAGCAGGATCTCGTTCGAGCGCGCGAAGCCGACCGCCTGCGCGAAGTCATCGAGGGTCGCAACGGCGGCGGTCGGGTTGCAGGGGTAGTTCAGCCAGACGAGCTTGGTCCTCTCGGGAACATCGATCGCGTCCCACTCGGGCAGGAAGCCGTTCTCGGCTCGGAGCGCGAACGGCACACCTTTCCCACCGGCGAGGTGGGTGGCCACCTGATAGACGGGATAGCCCGGGTCGGGGACCAGCGTGACGTCGCCCGGATCCACGAACGCGACGGGGAGATGCGCGAGGCCCTCCTTCGAGCCGATGAGCGGCAGCACCTCTGTGTCGGGATCCAGATCGACGCCGAAGCGGCGCATGTACCAGGCCGCGACCGCGCGGCGGAAGTCCGCCATCCCGAAGTACGACGGGTACTGATGCGTGGCGGGATCTGCAGCCGCGACCTTGATCGCGTCGACGATATGCGACGGCGTCGGCGAGTCCGGATCCCCGACGCCGAAGCTGATCACGTCGACGCCGGCCGCGCGTTTCGCGGCGATCTTTCGGTCGATCTCCGCGAACAGGTATGGGGGAAGGGTCTCGATCCGCTTCGCGACCTTCACGCGACTCCCTTTCCGCTCGAGCTGCCGGCTGCGGTGGGCATCGCCCGCTCGAACCGCGGGGCGAGCTCGCCGCTGAAGACTTCGACCACGGGACCGGTCATGAGCACGGTCTCGTCGGTCCATTCGATCTCGAGCGGACCCCCCGGCATCCGCACGGTCACGTGCCTGCCGGTGAGCCCTCGGAGGCTCGCCGCCACGGCCACGGCGCACGCGCCGGTGCCGCAGGCCTGGGTCTCGCCGACACCACGTTCCCACACGCGCACGCGCACCTCGTCGGGAGAGATCACCTCGGTGAATTCGACGTTGGTCTTGGCGGGGAACGGCCTCGAGGTCTCGATCGCCGGGCCGTGGCGCTCGACCGGGATCGCGTCGAGCGACGGGACGAAGACGACGGCGTGCGGGTTGCCCATCGAGACGCACGCCGCCTCGTACCCGACCCCCTCGGCCGTGACCGGGACGTGCAACGGGTCGCCCGGGGCATCGACGGGGATGTCCGCAGCCGCGAGGATCGGCGCACCCATGTCGACGCGAACCCGGTCGACGAGCCCGTCGTCGTCGCGGTAGAGCTCGAGCCGCTTCACGCCGGCGCGTGTGTCCACACGAAGCGAGTCCGCGGTCGTGATCCCCCGGTCGGCGACGTACTTGCCGAGGCAGCGGACGCCGTTGCCGCACATCTCCGCCACCTCGCCGTCGGCGTTGTAGTAGTCCATGAAGAAGTCCGCGCCGGTCGCGCGAACGATCCGGATGAGCCCGTCGCCGCCGACGCCTTTGTGACGGTCGCAGATCGCCGCGACGAGCGAGGAAGGCAGGATGCCGAGCCGGTCGTCGAGGTCTTCGACCAGCACGAAGTCGTTGCCCGCGCCGTGCGATTTCACGAACTGCACCTAGGCTCCCACCATCCTTCTCGCGATCTCGTGCTCGTAGTATGCCCGGATTTGCTCCGTGGCGCGTTCGGTATCGGCGGCCTCGAACCAGCGTATCCTCGGGTCGGAGCGGAACCAGGACATCTGTCGCCGGGCGTAGCGGCGCGTGTTGCGCACGATCTGCTCGCGAGCCTCCTCGATGCTGATCGTGCCGTCGAGATGCGCGACGATCTCGGGATAGGCGATCGCCCTCGCCGCGGTCAGCGAGGACCGGAAGCCGCGGTCGAGCAAGCCGCGCACTTCGTCGACCAGCCCGGCCTCGAGCATCCGGTCGACCCGCAGGGCGACCCGCACGTCCAGCTCATCCGACGGCACCCGCATCCCCGCGGCGATCAGGTCGTAGCGGCTTTCGTACCGATCCCACGCGGTTCGGAAATCGCTGAATCGTTTCGACGTGAGCTCCATCACCTCGAGCGCCCGGACGACGCGGCGCACGTTCGCCGGATCGATCCGTTCGGCCGCGTCGGGGTCGTCGGCGCGCAGGCGAGCGACGAGGTCGGCGGGGTCGCCTCGCGCGATCGCGCTGCGGACGGCCGGGTCCGTCGGCGGGAACTCGAGGTCGTCGACGACGGCTCTGTAGTAGAGGCCGCTGCCGCCCACCAGCAGCGGCGTCCGTCCGCGGGCAAGGATCGCGTCGGCAGCCGCGCGCGCCGAGCCCTGGAACGCTGCGACCGAGAACCGCATCCCGGGGTCGGCGATGTCGATCATGTGGTGGGGGACGCGATGGCGCTCCTCGACCGTCGGCTTCGCGGTACCGACGTCCATGCCGCGGTAGATCTGCATCGAGTCGACGCTCACGATCTCGGCTCTGAGCACCGGCGCGACGGCGAGCGACACGCCGGTCTTCCCCGTGCCGGTCGCGCCGACGAGCGCGAGCACGACCGGCGGCCGGGCCGGGCGGTCCGTTCGCGGTTCGGTGGGCCGGGGGGCTTCGGCGGCCGGGGTGCCCGTCACGCGAGGACGCCGTCCAGATGATGCGGATGCGCTCCGGTGACGAGCGCGTCGACGAACATCCCTGCCACGAGGCCGTCCGCCGGGACGTGCACGATCTTGTTGGTACGGGTCCGCGCCGTCGCCCGTGAGGGATCCTTGCGAGAGCCCGGCTCCTCGATCAGGAGCTCGAAGCGCCGGCCGGTCTGCTCACGGTTGCGCTCGAGCGACAGCCGCTCGGTCGCGGCGACGAGACGCTCGAACCGTTCCTGCATCACATCCGCCGCGACCTCGTCGGAGAAGCCCGCCGCCATGGTGCCGTCGCGCTTCGAGTACCGGAACGTGTACGCGGAGTCGAAGCGGGCCCGCTCGACCGCGCGAAGCGTGTCCGCGAAATCTTCCTCGGTCTCGCCGGGGAAGCCGACGATGATGTCGGTGGATACCGCCACGTCCGGGACGGCGGCGCGGATCTTCTCGAGCCAGCCGAGGTACCGCTCGATGCGGTAGGAGCGCCGCATCCGCGCGAGCACACGGTCCGATCCCGACTGCAGCGGGAAGTGGATGTGTTCGCAGACCACGCTGCTCGACGCCATCGCGTCGATCACGTCGGGCGTGAAGTCGTGCGGGTGGGGGCTGGTGAATCGCACGCGGCGGAGTCCATCGATCTCGTCGAGCGAGCGCAGCAGGTCGGCGAACAGCGGTCGGCCCCCAAGGTCGCGCCCGTAGGTGTTCACGTTCTGGCCGAGCAACGTCACCTCGACCACGCCGTCGCCTGCGAGGCGGCGGACCTCGGAGAGCACGTCGTCCATGCGCCGGCTGACTTGCGGGCCGCGAACCAGCGGCACGATGCAGAACGTGCAGGCGTTGTCGCAGCCGACGCTCACCGACACCCATCCGTGGAACGGTTGCTCGCGCCGCGAAGGCAGCGCGCTCGGGAAAACCTCGGTGTGCTCGCGGAACTCGAACGCCGGAACCCCCGTGCGCTCGCGCCGATCGAGCAGGGCCGGAAGCTCGCCCACGGCGAACGTGCCGAATGCGACGTCCACCCACGGAGCCCGCTCGAGCACGGTTCGCTTGTCCTTCTGGACTCCGCAGCCGCCGACCGCGATGCGCAGCTCCGGACGGCGGCGCTTGGCGGCCTTGAGGTGCCCGAGCGTGCCGTACAGGCGCTCGTCGGCGTTCTCGCGGATCGCGCAGGTGTTGAGGACGACGAGGTCCGCCGCTTCGGGTTCCGGGGCGCGCGTGTAGCCCTCCGACTCGAGCAGACCGGCGATGCGCTCGGAGTCGTGCTCGTTCATCTGGCAGCCGAACGTGCGGATGAAATAGGTGGGCATCGTCTTCATCGTACCGGGCTGCGGTTACGATGCGACGCGTGCGGATCGTCACGTTCCTCGGCCCGGACGGCCCACGGCCCGGGGCCCTCGTCGGCTCTATCGAGGAGAGCCGCGTGGTCGACCTCTCAACGCTCGCACCCACCGTCGAGGCCCTGATCGAGGCGGGGCCGGGATCCTGGGACGCAGCGCGTGTCCGATCGGTCGAAGGGAAGGACCAGCCGCTCGGGCGCCTCCTCGCGCCGCTGCGGCCGGCGAGCCTCCGCGATTTCCTCGCTTTCGAGGACCACGCCAAAGGCGGGGCTCGGCGTCGGAACGAGGAGCTCAACCCGGCGTGGTACTCCTCGCCCGTCTACTACAAGGGCAATCACCGGTCGATCGTCGGCCCCGACGCCGACGTCCGTTGGCCGTCGTTCAGCGAACGGCTCGACTTCGAGCTCGAGCTGGCGTGCGTCCTCGGATCGCTCGAGAAGGACCTGGCGGAAGACGAGGCCGGGCGCGTGATCTTCGGCTACACGATCATGAACGACTGGTCCGCCCGCGACGTTCAGCGGGCTGAGATGGCGATGCGACTCGGGCCGTCGAAGTCCAAGGACTTCGCGACCTCGCTCGGCCCGTGCATCGTCACCGCGGACGAGTTCGACCCCCGGTCGGCGCACCGGATGATCGCGCGCGTCAACGGCGAGGTGTGGTGCCGGGCGTCGACGGCGGACATGCACTGGACGTTCCCGAAGATGATCGCCCACGTCTCACGCGACGAGTCCGTCTGGCCGGCCGACGTCTACGGCTCGGGAACGCCGTTCGGTGGATGCGGCTTGGATCTGGACCGCTGGGTTCAGCCCGGCGACGTCGTCGAGCTCGAGATCGAAGGCATCGGCGTGCTGAGGAACCGAATCGTTCGCGAGTGAAAGCGTCAGTGCGTATGCGATCTGCGCTCGTTGCGCAGCCGGCCGCATATCGCGACCAGCAGCTTTCGCGCGATCGTCGGGTTGCGATCCAGCATCGGAAGGAACTCCCACGATACGAGCGAGAGCGTCTTGAGGGGTGTGTTCGCCACAACCGTCGCGGTGCGCGGCCCTCGGTCGATCAAGGACAGCTCGCCGAAGAAGTCGCCCGGGCCGAGGGTGGCGATCGTTCGCTTCCCCGCGAGAACCTTGGCCCTGCCACTCAGGATGAGATGGAAGCCGACCCCCGTTTCCCCTTCGGTGACGATCACGTCGCCCACCGAGAACTCGCCCTCGCGGGCCTGCCTGTGGACCTGGGTCAGCTCTTTCTGCGACAGGCCTTCGAACAAGCCGACGGAACCGAGCAACTGCAGCGAGGTCTTGGGCATCGGGCTCTCCTCGTGCGGCGAACGGCGAGAATCATAGAGGAGGGTCGGTGTCCTCGGCCGTCTCCGGTGCCGGGTCGCCGGGTTCCGTGGCTTCCGCGGTGACCAGGACCGGTTTCGGGTGCGGGCCCCCAGCGCGGTCCTCGACCCGGATCCGGATGGCCGTCCGGCCTTCGCCGTTGATCTCGATGTCCTGGAAACCGGGGATGCAGATCGGGTCGATGCCCTCGCCGGCCACATAGGACCGTGCGATGGCGATCGCTTTGACGGCTTGGTTCAACGCCGCGGCCCCGATGATCTGGACGTCGACCTCACCGCGCTCCCGAAGGACTCCCGCGATGGCTCCGGCAACCGACTTCGGGTTGGACCAGGCCGACACCCTCAATAGATCCATATGCTCGACCGGCAGGTGCCGGCTCCATCGGCCATTGAATCGTCGGCTCGATTCAAGACCCATTGGCGAGGGAAATCAAACTAACCCGACCAAACGGACGTCAATTCGCCCGCGGGAGCGAAAGGGCTTACTTCGCGTATTCGGTAGCCCGGATCTCGCGAACGACGGTGATCCGGATCTGTCCGGGGTACTGCAGTTCCTCCTCGATCCGTTTGGCGATGTCCCTGGCAAGTACCTGACAGGCGAGGTCGTCGAGGTCGTCGGGCTTCACCATCACGCGCACCTCGCGGCCGGCTTGCATCGCGAAGACCTTCTCTACGCCCGGATACGAGGTCGCGATCTCCTCGAGCTTCTCGAGGCGCTTGACGTAGGTCTCCAGCGTCTCGCGGCGCGCGCCGGGACGTCCGCCCGAGATCTGGTCGGCGGTCTGCGACAGCACCGCCTCCAGCGTCCGTTGCTCGACCTCACCATGATGGGACTCGATCGCGTGGACGACCTCCGGCGATTCCTTGAGGCGGCGCGCGAGCTCGGCCCCGATGAGCGCGTGCGACCCTTCCACCTCGTGCGTCACCGCCTTGCCGATGTCGTGGAACAGCGCGCAACGCTTCACGAGCTTCACCTGATCCGGCGGCAGCCCCAGCTCGGCGGCCATCGAGCCGGCGATGTGGGCGCTCTCGACGAGATGCTTCAGCACGTTCTGCCCGTACGACGTCCGGTACTGCAGGCGGCCGAGCACACGGATCATCTCCGGGTGGACGTCGGTCATACCGACGTCGAGGACGGCTTCCTCTCCCGCCTTTCGGATCTCGACCTCGACCTCGCCCTTGGAGCGCTCGTGCATCTCCTCGATCCGCGCGGGATGGATGCGGCCGTCGGCGACGAGCTTCTCGAGCGTGAGCCGCCCGATCTCGCGACGAACCGGATCGAAGCACGAAAGCAGGACGGCTTCGGGGGTGTCGTCGATGATGATGTTGACCCCGGTCGTGGCCTCGAACGCGCGGATGTTGCGGCCCTCCCGGCCGATGATGCGCCCTTTCATGTCGTCGGAAGGCAGCGCGATCGTCGTGACCGTCGATTCGGCCGTTTGCTCTGAGGCGAGTCGCTGGATCGCGAGCGTGATGATGCGACGGGCGCGCCCTTCGGCTTCCTCGCGAGCCTTCGTCTCGAGTTCTCGGACGGTGGACATGGCGTCGCGCTTGGCCTCGTCTTCGATGCGCTTCATGAGCGCCGACTTCGCTTCCGCAGCCGTCATGCCGGCGACCCGCTCGAGTTGCTTGCGGATGTCCTCGACGCTGCGGTCGACCTCGCCGCGAGCCTGCGCGAGCGATTCCTCTTTGGCGCTGAACTCGCGAGCCTGGCGCTCGAACTCCCGGTCCTTGTCCTCGAGCTGCTTCTGACGCTGGTCGACCCGCTCTTCCCGACGGTCGATCTCCGCGCGCCGGGGCTTGATCTCTTCCTCGAACGCCTGCCGAAGGCTCAGGATCTCGTCCTTGGCCTCGACGACGGCTTCGCGGCGCCGGGTCTCGGCGTCTCGTTCGGCGTCGGCCAGCATGGCAACGGCTTTCGCCTCGAGGGTGCCGGCCCGGCCGACCGAGCCTTGGTGCCGGATGAAGTACCCCGCGACGGCACCTGCCGCGAGTCCGATGATTATTCCGATCACGATGGACATCGCGCTCAACGCTCCTTCCATGAGCGCGCCCGTACGGCCCGGCGCACCCACGATTCAAGGGTTAGATGCGTATGCCTCGGAAGAGGCGCGGAGCCCCGGAGAAGGAGCGATGGTAAGGACGAGCCGGACGGCTCTTAGGCCGCCCGTTTCAGGATGTTCGTTCCCTCACTCGTCGTATCCCTGCCATTGGTCGGATATCAGCAGTCGCTCTCACTTGGAGTTCACACGTCACAACCGAGCATGTTCATGTTAGGGCCCGGCTGGAAAGGGGGTCAAGAGATCGGGAAATCCCTGGGAGGTTCGTCCCCGCCCGAAACGGCATCGGCGGCCATCCGGAAGCAGATCTCGGCCGGGTACCCCCTCCGAGCGAGGTAGGCGGCGATCCGGCGCTTCCGGACCTCGGGCGGCAGGCTGTCGGATACTCGGCGGGCCCGGGCGAAGGCAAGCTCCCTGGCTCGCGCCTCCTCGTCCTCCGGCCGCTCGGCGGCGGCCTCAGAGGCCAGCCGCCGGTCCACTCCCCGGCGTTGAAGCTGCGACTGGAGGGCCGAAGAGGCCAGCCCTCTGCTTCGGTGGGCCTCGGCGGCGAAAACCTCGGCGAAGCGCTCGTCGCTCTGCAGACCGGCTTCGGCGAGGCGGTCGAGGACGCCCTCGATCGTGTCGGCGTCGTAGCCCTTCGCCCGGAGCCGGGTCTTCAGCTCGCTCCTGGTCCGCTCCCGGTGCGAGAGCAGTCGGAGCGCGATCGCGTGTGCCTGCTCGGCCCGCTCGGCCGGTAGAAGCTCGGACGGGGAGGGA
>JBBDRM010000151.1 GCA_040905475.1 Actinomycetota bacterium | reverse complement strand
CCGTCGAGGATCTGGATCGACTCGTGCGGACGCACTCGCTGCCGGGCGACACCCGTGAGCGTGTCCGCGCCTCGCTCGAACCGCTCGGACGGTTCCCGCGGCTGGGCCAAGAACTCACCGGGCGATGGGACGGGTTCCGCTTCATCCTCGGTCCCTGGCGGTGGATGCTGCTCGTCTACGTCTTCGATGAGCACCGTGATCGCGTCACCATCGTCACGGTCCAAGACGCCCGACCGTCGAGTGCAGCAACGGGTAGCTGACACGGGCGTTGCTCCGCGGGTGGAGGAGCGGACTGAACACCCCGGGTAGCGTGGACAGCATGCGTGACGTGAGTGGATTCCTGGAACAGTTCGTCTCGCGGGCTTCGGATCGCGAAGACGTTCACGCGGTCGGGCTCGCCGGCTCCTGGGCTCGTGGGACTGCCACACCCGACTCGGACGTCGACCTCGTCGTGATCGTTGAGCACGTCCCCCGCCTCCTCACGACGTCGCAGTGGGTCGCCTTGCCGCTCGATCCTGGCACGAGGCAAGTCGTGGCGGATGGCTTCGAGGTCCTGTACGACCCCGACGGGTTGCTTCGTAGGTGCAAGGAGACTGGCCCGTAGCCGACCAGTCCGTATGACCCGAGCTTCAGCCCCCCAGCGCGCCGCAATGGCCGGAGTCAACCGGGAGGATCCGGGCGTAGTGGGTAGGTACGGATGCCTCAGCTCAGTCGGCCAGCGATCGCGCGAGCCGATGGCGGAGCATGGCGGCGCCGTCGCCGGAGATGCCGCCCAGTGGGATGTCGCGGCCGGCTGCTGCGAGCATGAGGGTTTCGCCGGGGCCGTGAACCTCGGGGCCATCGCCGGTCGCCCAGTCGAGGTCGGTGGCGACGAAACGGAGGCCGCGCATGAGCTTGGCGCTCGGGAGCAGCGGCACACGGCGGATGCGGTGGAGGACTGGCCGCAGCCGCGCTGCGGGAATGTCGCGTGGCCGATTTAGCGGTCGGCGTATGTCCTGCTGGTGGATCATCCCGTCGGTGAGGGCGATCATGCCGCCGCCGAGCGCGGTGAGTCCGCGTGGGACCGTGCGCTCACGTACGAGCGCGAGCAGTTCCTCGATGGGGAGCAGACGGAGCGGAGCGAGCGTTCTCGCGTTCATCGCGGCCGGTCGCATGCCGGATCCGATGACGACCTTGACCAGAGCTCGGACGCCGAGGTCTTCGTAGCTGATCAGGTGCGCGACGACGTCGCGGACCTTCCACCCGCGGCAGAGCGATGGATGTTCCCACTCGTGTGGCGCCAGGTCCTCGAGCAGGGCAGCGAGTTCTCGCCGTTCGTCGGTTGCGAGGTCGAGGAGGTCGGCGCTCACGTGGCGGCCTCCTGGATGATCATCGTGAACTGGTGCAGGTAGATCGGCCAGCCGTTGTTGCCAGCGACATCGTCGCGCAGGGACGGGGCCCTCTCCCCGTGTCGCTCAATGTGCCGGTGCTCGAGTTCGACGCGTGTCGAGCGTCCGTCAACATCGATGAACCGGACCTCGACCTCGCTAGCATCGCGCCGATCCGCGACGAGCGAGTAGTCGGGATCGAGCAGCCACGCGAAGACGAGCCGGTAGGGGGGATCGAGGTACAGGACCTCACCCCATCGGCACACGGACCCGTCGACGCCGCGGTCGAAGATCGCGCCGCCGGGCCGGGCCTCGAACACCGTCTCGGCGATCGGCACCGTCAACAGGTTGTGTTCTCGCGGCTTGATGCGGTCGAACTCGCCGACGAACGTCTCGTAGGCCCGGTGCGGGGGCACCTCAAGGTGGATGTCCAGACGCACCGGTGGGATCTCGTGGGCGCTCACGTCGTGTCTCCATCGCGGTCATCGTGCTCGGCAACCTCCTTGAGGTTGTCGAGTGTCGTGGTCCAGAACTGGTGCAGTTCGCTGCGGAGCCGCACGAGACCTTGCTCGCGCACGCGGTAGACCCGCCGACGGCCGTCCGGTTGAGCGTCGACCAGGCCGGCATCGGCAAGGATCCGGAGGTGTTGCGAGACCGCCGGGCGGCTCACCGGCAGTTCCGCCGCGATCTCGGTCACCGATCGGGTACCCGAACCCACGAGTCGCAGTACCTGGCGGCGGGTGGGGTCGCCGAGGGCAGCCCACGGGTCGGTTGCAGGTGTCATAACGCGTAAGCTATCACTTACGTATCTGGCTGCAACGCGCGAATTGCTGCCGTTCGAAACGAGCGTGCCCGGGGTCACCATCGCGAGCAGCCAGCCTCGCAAGGCCCGGCCGATCGCTTCAGGCGCGTCCTCTTGGACGAAATGGATCCCTGGGACCGTCACTTCGACCTGGTTCGGCCAACGACGGCAACGGTCGGCGAAGACGTTGGACAAGGCACCGGCTGCGCGTCGACGTACAGCTTGGGTACGTCGGACCACGCTCTCGGCCCGCAGATCGCCTCTCCAAGTAGCAGATCCCCGTCGCGGCCTCGGGGTGCCGGCGGGCCCAGTCGAAGCCGAGGGCTGCTCCCCAATCGTGCAGCACCAGCGTGACCTGCTCGCTGACCCCGAGTCCATCAAGCAGCGCCTCGAGGTAGCGCGACTGCTCGACGAACCGGTAGCGACCCTGGCCAGTGAGCTTGTCGGACCGTCCGTGCCCCACCAGGTCCGGCGCGATCACCCGGCCGAGGTCGCGCACGAACGGGACGATGTTGCGCCAGAGGTAGCTCGAGGTCGGGTTCCCATGCAGCAGGACAATCGGTGGGCCGCTGCCCACATCGAGGGTGGCCATGGTGACGTCGCCGACATCGACGCGGCGGTTGGCGATGGACATCGATCACTCCTCCGGCTGGCGGCGATCACCTTTGCGCGGCTCCGGTGTCGTCGACAGCACCGGAGCAGTGCGAGGCGACTCCTCCGAACCCTCCGCGACTCGGGGCTTGGGATCGAAGCGA
>JBBDRM010000150.1 GCA_040905475.1 Actinomycetota bacterium | reverse complement strand
GGTGCGCATCAGCGTCGCGATCCCCGCGCTGAACGAACAGGAAACGATCGCGCCGATCTGCCGGATCATCTCGAACGAGCTTATGGAGGAAGTACCGTTCGTCGACGAGCTTGTCGTGCTCGATGGAGAGTCGATCGATGAGACGGCTCTGCGCGCCGATGCGGCCGGCGCGCGGGTCGTCGACGTGGCAAAGATCCTGCCGGAGATCCCGGTGCGTCCCGGCAAGGGCGAGTCGCTTTGGCGCAGCCTCGCGGTTCTGCGAGGAGACATCGTCGTGTGGATCGACGCCGATATCCGCAACTTCAGCTCGCACTTCGTCACCAGGCTCGTTGCGCCGCTACTGTGCGATGCGTCGGTCGACTTCGTCAAGGGTTATTACCGCCGCCCGATCCAACTCGACGGGGTCCTGTCCCCGTCCGGCGGCGGGCGAGTGACCGAGCTTCTCGCCCGACCGATGCTCGACATGCTGTTCCCGGAGTTGGCCGGCGTGATCCAGCCGCTGGCCGGGGAGTACGCGGGACGCGCCGAGGTCCTACGCAAACTGCCGTTCTTCACGGGGTACTCGGTCGAGGCAGGCCTCCTCATCGATCTCCTCGACGTCGTCGGTTTGGACGGCATCGCGCAGGTCGATCTCGGCACACGGATCCACCGGAACAGACCACTGGAGGAACTCGGGCCGATGGCATTCGCCATCGCCAGGACGATCATGCAGCGCGCGGAAGAGCTCGGCCGACTGAAGACGCGGATCAACCCCCGTGACTATCCCCAGTTGCGACGTAGCCTCGACTCGGGATTGACCCTCGAGCTGCCCGATGAGATCGAGCGCCCTCCACTCAACCTAGCTCCGCAAGCGCAGGTGCCGGTGCGGGCGGACCTGATGCAAGCCGTGCCGTAGCCATGCTCAGGCGTGGCGGCGACGCGCGTCCGCCGCACCCTTGCCTCTGAACGAAGGTTCCGAACGCAGGACTCGACAAGACAGATCGTGACGGGTCAGCCCGATAGACGATCGAGGAATCTGGAGATGGCTGCCGTCGTCACTTCAGGTTGTTCGATGCTCGGTGAGTGCCCGGCGGCCGGGATCCGCAAGTACTCGACCACTTGCGGCAGGGCGTGGACCATCGCCTCGACTTCCTCGAGCTTGAGAGCGATGCCGTCCTCCTCCCCGTAAACGACCAGAGACGGAACCCGTACGTCGCCGAGCCGATCGAGCAAACTCTCTCGCCGAGTCAACGAGCGCATGATCTCTTGAACGTCTGCGACCGGCTGGGCGCGCCATCTGTCGCGCCAAAGTCGACCCAGTTCGGTAGGCGCGCTTTTCCCGAAGTACGACATCGCGAGTACGCCGAGTGAGTCGTCGGTCCAGCCTTGCCTCGCCACCGTCTCGGCGAACGCTTCGTACAGGGGGAGTCTCTCTGGATGCTCGGGACCGGCTTGGGTGCTGATCAAGATCAATCCGGTGACGCGATCCGGGTGGCGAAGTGCGGCCCGGAGCGATATCGGGCCTGCGACGCTTGCGCCGCCCCACACGGCCCGCTCGATCCCGAGCCGGTCGAGCAGAGTCACCTGATCCTCCATCACGTCCCAGAGCGTGCGTGCTTCGGAGCGGTGCTCCGATCGTCCATGGCTTCGCAGGTCGGGTGTGATCAGCCGGTAGCTTCGTGAGAGGGAACGGACCTGATGCTCGAACATGGTGTGGTCCATGAACAGACCGTGGAGGAGCAGGACCGGCGTTCCCTCTCCAAGGTCCTCGAAGAAGAGACGCCATCCGCCGTGATCGAACTCGGGCAATCAGACTCCCCCCGCAGCGAGCACAGCAAGCCTATCGGCTTTCCTTCCATGGAATGCCTCGCGAACGCTGATGGAACCGGGCGACGAATACCGTCCCATCCGGCGGAGGCGGAAGGAATCGCCGGACGGTACCCTGGAGCCTGGATGCCTGCCGGGTCGGCGCGCAAATCGTCCGCTCGGAGACGAGTCTCCTAACCTTCGCTTCCACCCCGGGAAGCTTCATTAAGTGGGCGAACTCGCCGTGGTGGAGGACGATGACGGATAGGGGAGTCACCGATTCGACCGTTGCAGTCCTTGGACGTCGGCTGAGCAGGGCCATCTCGCCGACGAGGGAGCCGGGCCCCAGGTTCGCGACAAGCCCTCCGGTCGATGAGACGGCCGCGCTTCCCTCGAGCAGCAGGTAGCATTCGCGCGCAGCCGTCCCCTCGGTCATGAGCCGCGTTCCCGCGGGAATTCGGATCCGAGCGCCGAGCCCGTCCAGCCACCGAAGCTCGTCGTCTGTACAGCCGGCGAAGAGGCCGACGGATCGAAGCTCCTCAAGCCTCCTCCGCTCCTCAGCTCTCCTGCGGATCATCGCTCCTCCTCTCCTCGGACCTCTCGACCTGCCTCGCCAGGATCGGGCCCGGGCATTGAGGAAAGGCAGTGAGCCGATAAAGTTGTGCCAAATCGGGCGCCGACCAGGACTTTCTGGGAAGCCTGAGGGGGTTGCAGCGATGGGTGGCGGCGACGGGTCGGGTTTCGAGGTGCGCATCCTCGGGCCCCTCCAGGTCATCCACGAGAGCAGGGAGATCTCTCTTGGGGGGCCGAAGGAGCGGGCGCTCCTCGTTCGGCTGGCCGTCGAGGCCGGTCGGGTGGTCTCGACCGACCGCCTGATCGAAGACCTCTGGGACGGCAGCCCGCCCGAGCGGGCGCTCGACACGCTGCGGGTCTACGTTTCCCACTTGCGCAAGGCCCTTCCCGGCCGGTGCATCGAGACGAAGACGCACGGCTACGTCCTGACCGTCGACGACATCGACGTCTCGCGCTTCGCGGCGCTGGTTTCCCGTGCGCGGGCCGAGGGGGCGGACCTCGCCGCCCGCACGCTCCGCGACGCGCTTGCGCTCTGGCGCGGCCCGCCCCTCGCCGACGTCGCCGACCAGGCGTGGGCTCGAGGGCGGG
>JBBDRM010000149.1 GCA_040905475.1 Actinomycetota bacterium | reverse complement strand
GCCGCGGCGAAGGCCGCGGCGCCGAAGATGCTGTGGGTGCGCGCCAGGGCGGGTGACGCCGTGGGCAAACCCACGCAGGTGAAGGTCGCCGCGGGCGGCGTGGCGCCGGCTCCGGTGCCGGGCGTGCTGCCGGCGACGGGCGTCGACCCCGGGCTCTCGGGCCTTACCCTGCTGTTGGCGGCCCTTGCGGTGGCGGCGTTGCGCCGAAGGACAAGGGTGATTTGAGCGATCGCACGGACGGGGAGAACATGAGCGAGATGGAGGAAGCGGTCGCGCTGCTCGCTGCAGAGCAGAAAGAGCTCGAGGAACTGCTTCGCCGGCAGCCGCCCGAGGCCTGGCTCACCCTGACTCCGGCCGCCGGATGGGACGTACGGGATCAGGTCTCTCACCTCGCCGACACCGAGGAGATCGCCTACGACACCACGACCGGTGGCCCGCGGCAGCTCAACAGGGAGGCCCTTTCGTTCACGTCCCCCGAGGCTTTCACTGAGTCGGGGTGCGACAAGGGCCGGAAGATGCAGACGGCGGAAGTGCTCGAGTGGTGGGTGTCGGGGGCGGCGCGCACCAGGGACGCGCTCGAGGGGAAGGATCCGAAAGAGCGCGTCCCGTGGGGCCTCGGCATGGCCGCTCGCACACTGGTGACCGCGAGGATGATGGAGACATGGGCTCACGGGCTCGACATCCGCGCTGCGCTCGGTGAGAAACCGAACCTCACTCCGCGGCTGCGAGACATCGCCTGGCTGATCTTCCGCGCGCTGCCATACGGCTTCAACTACGCGAAACGCGAGATGCCGGCGGGGACGCTGCGCCTTGAGCTGGACTTCGACGGCGAGCGCTGGGTCCTAGGGCCCGAGGACGCCGACAACGTCATCACGGGCGACGCGGAAGAGTTCTGCCGTCTCGGGGTTCAGCGTCTGAAACTCGCCGACACCACCACACTGAAAGTGAATGGGCGGCTCGCCGAAGAGGCGCTCCAGGTGGCTCGGGCGTTCCTTTAGGAAACGAGTCGGAGGGCGTGGGGATCGCTGGGATAGGAACCTTCGGCAGCCTCCCCGCGATCGGCTTTGCTTCATCCGGCAGTTTGCCGGGCTTCCACCGGCTCATGTAGTAACGCCCCGTGAACCGTCCCGAGCGTCCCACCGACCAGACCCGCGAACTCCTGTGCGAGCTATTGCGGGCGTTCTACGCGCGCGAGTGGGTGTCGGGGACGGGCGGTGGCATCTGCGCGCTCAACGACGAGGGCCACATGCTGCTGGCGCCGACCGGGGTCCATAAGGAGCGCATCCAGCCACCCGACTTCTTCGTGATCGACACGCGGGACGGCTCGGTCGTGCAGCCGGCAGCGGATCCGGCGTTGCGCCCATCGGAATGCAACAGCATCTTCCGCGCGGCGATCCGCGAGCGCGGAGCCGGCGCGGTCATGCACTCGCACGCGCTGTCCGCCGTGCTCGTCGCGGACCTCGTGACCGGAGCCGATCACGTCGCGGTGAAAGACCTGGAGATGCTCAAGGGCATCACGGGGGTCACCAACAAGGACATCCACCTGCTGCCGGTGATCACCAACACGCCGCGAGAGTTCGAGCTGACCGATCAGGTCGAGGCCGCGCTCAAGGACGAGCGGTTCGCGCCGGCGCAGGCGATCCTCGTTCGCGACCACGGCGCTTACATCTGGGGTCGTGACCCGTGGGAAGCGAAGCGCCACGCCGAGGTCTACCACTTCCTGTTCGAAGCGACCGTCGCCCGCTCGCGTAGATAAGAGGAGGCTCCCATGTACGTGTGCCCGTGCTGCCAGCAGACCGAACCGATGACCAAGGTGGACGTGATCAACGTCGAAGAGGCCGTGGCCGGCGACAAGTTGACGAAGGACGACGTGTTCAAGCGGACCTACCTCGGCCACGGGCGCCAATCCAGCGTCTTCGTCTTCCAGGGCCACGAGGGGCCGTTCCGGAAGCACATCCACGTCACCCATGACGAGATCGGCTATGTGCTCGGCGGCTCCGGCTCGGTGACGGTCGGGGACGAGACCCGGCCGGTCCGCCCCGGCGACGTCTGGGTCATCCCTTCCAACACCCCCCACTCGGGCGAGTTCGGCGACCCCTGCACGGTCCTTTTCATCTCGAGCCCGATCGACGACGAGGAGAACCCCGACCGGGTTTGGCTCGACTAGGTTCGACGGTCGGCTCGCCCCCTCGGCGTGGGTTTGACCGTTTCGACCGACTTCGGTGACGATTTAGGCAGTTCGGGGGGCCCGTCGCCCGGAGGGAAAAACGCCGGCGACCGCGAACTCCAATCAGGACCCCCGGCCTGGGGACGATTGTCGTCGGCCGGGATGCTGCGTTCCGCCACAAGCGGACTGTGAAGGAGGAATAGCGTGCGTCGCTCTGTGAGTCGTCGACTCCTGCCAAAGTCCATCGCGGTCCTCACTGCTCGTGGGAGACGCGCGCTCGAACAAACCACCGGGAAGAGGGAGGAATTGAGCATGTCTAGGACCCGACGAGGAATGGTGCTCGTCGCCGCGCTCGCGGTGATCGCCACGCTCGTACCGCTCACCTCGCAGGCGAAGAAGCAGGCCGGCAAGGTCATCCAGCCGTTCCCGGCGGTCCACGACTTCTCCAAGGCCGAGATGAAGCAGCTCAACGAGCAGTGGGCGGGCAAGGTCTACGACTACGTCCCGCCACGCGGCGGCGTGAAGGTGCTGAGCCAGCCCGACGGTTCCACGTTCGATGCCATGCTGACGGGCGCCGAGATCGGCGGGCGCTTCGAGACCGTCGCGACCGGACACACCGTGGTCCAGAACTCCGGTGGATGGTGGACGTACGCGCTCAAGAGCAAGAAGCAGCGCGGCCAGCTCGTTCCCAGCAAGAAGATCGTCGGCCTCAACGCACCGACCGGCATCCCCGCGCGCATCGGTCGCATCGATCCGATCTGGACGGACAAGGCCACGGGCGCGGATATCCGAACGCAGCTATTCGAATACTTCCGTTCGGAGTCGGTCGCGGCCACGCAAGCCGCGCAGGCCGCCGGCGAGGTTCGCAAGCTCAAGATCCCGATGCTGCTTCTCGAGACGCAAGGCGAATTCCAGCCCGGCTCGATGCCCGAGCCGACCGAGGACTTCCTCAACGGGTACGGCAAGGAAAAGCCTACAGTGACCGAGTTCTACATGGAGATGTCCTGGGGCCAGTTGCTGGCCGAGGTGGACGTTTACGGTCCGTACAAGAGCATCCCGAGCCAGCTCGACCCTTGTCATTACGGCGGGATCACCGTGGCCGGTAACCCGAACTACGCCAGCCCACATAACCAGCTCACCGGAGGATTGGGCATCGGCGTCGGCGGCGGTGGCGTGGCCGGCATGGCGGCCGAGGCGGTCCCGCAGGCCGACGTCGACGTCGACTTCTCGGAGTACGACAACGACGACGACGGCTACGTGGACCTCGTCTTCATCGCGCACTCGGGGTCGGACATGGCGGTCACCGGTGACCCGTGCGACACCTGGTCGCACGCGATCAGCCTCGAGCCCGCCACCGAGCCGATCTCACCGGTCCCGCTGGGGATCCCGACCACCGACGGCGTGGTCGTCTCCAACTTCAACACGGTCGCGGAGCTCGGTATCCCCGTGGGCGGGATGGAGGTCGGCGTCGTTTCGCACGAAGCCACGCACAACCTCGGCGAGCCCGACTTCTACGACACCTCGTACCAGAGCCAGGGAACCGGCGACTGGGACAACATGGCCGGCGGCTCGCACTTCGGCGATCCCCCCGGCACGAACCCCCTGCATCCCAATCCGCTCGTGAAGATGGCTCAGGCATGGGTGGAACCGCAGGTCATAACGAAGACCACCAAGAACATCAGGCTCCGTCCGTGGGAGATCTATAAGGACCTCGTGATGGTGCCGCTGCGCTACGGCGATGATCCGCGCACCGAAGAGGTTGAAACCGACGCCATCGTCGAAGCTCATCTGATCCATTACTCGAGCCGCTCGGCTCACGGCCCGAGGAATTGGGGCAGCCCGATCGACGGCCCGGATAAGCCGGCCATCTACGACCGGCTGCTCTTGAACTCCGGCCTGATCGTGTGGCACTGGGACGATTCGGTGGCGAGCAACAACGATTCCACTCGTTACCGGCTGGACCTCGAGGAGTTCGACCGGCTCGACAAGACTCAGGAGCTGGCGTTGAACCGCACGCGAGGCGAGCCGACCGACCCCTACTTCGACACCGCAACCGGCTTGTCCGGCGCAACGCGAGTGGGGAAGGTCGAGATAGTGGGAGAGCCTTTGACGTTCGCGGGTACGGCCTTGCCGGTCGGGGCCGCGTACGGGGGCGCGCCGCCGGCGTACACGTTCGAGTTCACGGTGCCTTCAGGCCCGAAGAAGATCAGCGACATCGCGGTGAAGGAAACCTGCCTCGAGGCGGGCGGCGACTGGGACCTCTACATCGACCAGCTCATCGACGGCTCCTGGGAAGAGGTCACCAGTGGCGCAACCGGTGCCTGCTCCGAGTCCGCCTTGGTCCAAGGGCCGGCCATCGGCGGCCAGTACCGTGCGCGCGTCGTGAACTACCTTGCGACGGACATCCAAGGCGGCTTCACCGGCGAGGTCATCTTCAAGGCGGGTGGGGAAGAGAACCCCATCTACAAGCGCCCCGACACCTACGACAACGAGGGCAACGCCACCGGATTCACTATCGGTAACGTCCGGCCACTGGCGGACGGTATGCAGATCTCTGCGGAGGTGTTGGGCCCTCAGTTCATGTCGTTCGATGTCATCAAGGACAGGCGGGCCGATGTGTCGCCCGGGTTCCTCCGATCGGACGACGCGCTTCTGGCCGGGCGCAAGGCGACGCTGAAGACCGAGGTGTTCAACAACGGCGGTACGGCGGCCCGAAACGTCGTCGCGACGGTGTCCGAGGGCGGAACGGTGATCGCGACGAAGACGATCGCTTCGCTCGCTGCATCGACCGCCGCCGACGTTTCCTTCCCCTGGACGCCATCCGGCGAGGGCCGGCATGTGCTCACGCTCGCCGTGAACACCGCGTCTGTGGAGTCTTCGAGCGAGAACAACGCTCAAAGCACCGAGCTCGCGGTGTATTCGAGCCGGGCGCTGGGCAGCGTGCTCATCGTCGACGACGACGACGGCTACGACTCGCAGGAGACGTTCGAGGGAGCGCTCGCAACCCTCGGGATCCCCTACGCGGTCACGCACGCGCATCCGTCCGCGGCCGAGCTCAAGCGCTACCGAGCGGTCATCTGGGAGGCGGGCGTCTCTCGGATGAAGGGTCAGCTGACCACCGAGGACATCGCCGAGCTGAAGAAGTACCTGGACGGCGGCGGGCGTGTCTGGTTCTCGAGCCCGCGGCTGTCGTCGGGATTGACTGCCGCCGACGACACCGTCACCGGGCAGCTCAACCCCGGCGCCGACCCCGGCTTCGGTGCGAACTATCTCGGCCTGGGTTACAAGGACTCTCAGTCACGGGGCGGCGGGATCGCCGCACCGACGAAGGACGCGATCTCGAAGATCTCGTACGCGTTCAAGCCGTTCCCCGGGCGCACGATCCAGGACCTGCCCAAGGCCGTCGGGTCGGCGTTCGGTACCGTGACCCAGATCATGGACTGGAAGCGAGAAGATGCGACCGTCGCCACGGTCGGGCTCGTTGTTCGAGGCAACGCCGAGCACAAGAACTTCCGGACCGTCTTCACCGGCTTCAATGCGGCGAGCCTGGTCACGCCGGAGAGCGTGATCGACCTCGTCTCTTCGGTCATGAAGACGCTCGGTGTTCCGACCGGCACAAGGCGCCCTACGGATCCGGTTCTCTACCACGCATCCCCGGTGTACTCGCTCCGCGGTGAGAGCCAAGTGATCTCCGCGGTGGTGACCGGGACGACGGTTGAGAACGTCACGCTCCTCTACCGGACCTTCGGGACCAAGGAGATGAAGGCGATCCCGATGAGCCAGCGCGCCGCCGGCGTCTACGAGGCCACGCTCGACGGGAGGGTCTTCCAGCCGCCGGGCATCGAGTATCGGATCGTGGCCCAAACCGCAGCCGGACCGCTGTCGGCGCCGGCCGCCAAGGGCTTCGGTTACTTCGTCTCCGTGCCGAACGGGCACGCGAAGCCCGAGCTTCCGTACTCGCTGGCCAGCGTCCTCGGCGCCAGGTTCACCCCGGCAGGCGTCGCCCCCGCTTCCAGCGGAGGGGGCGGAGGCGGCGGAGCCGCGCTTCCGGCGACCGGCGTGGAGTCGGGCATGTTCGGCCTCGTTATGGTCGGTGGAGCGGTCGCCGCTTCCTTCTGGCTGCGACGCCGACGGTTCACATAGACGCGCGACGCACGCGAGCGACACGGCCCGGACAACCTCCGGGCCGTTCGCTTTCCCGGGCAGTACCTTTTGACACCAATTGGTCGATTCCCGGTTCCTCGGCCCGCTGTTCGGGTCGCGATCGCCAAGGAACACCGCGACCCGACGCCGAAAGCTAAGGCCATTCCGGTCACGAGCCGGTCTCATCCATCCAGAAGGGAGTCCCATGCGTCGCCGGTTGTTCGCCCTCGTGGCGAGCCTTTCTTTGGCTCTGGCATTCGCTCCCGCGCTGCCGGGTAGCGCGAAGACCCGCGCGCCGGCCAAGGTGCGCAACGATTACAACGCCTACCTGAAAGACCATCTGAAGCTCGAGCCGGTCCTCCGGGGCCGTCGGCTCATGGCAGAGAAGACCCAGATCCCCGCCTCCCTCATCGCGCGCAAGCAGCGGGAGCAAGCTCAGGCTGCTGCCGCAGACCCATGCGAGTCGACCGACAAGCCGGTCGGATGCACGGACTCGTTCTGGGTAAGCAATCGCATCGCCAGCCAGGACTACGAGGGACAGTTCATCCTCGCTGCCAAGAGCCCACACTCCTACATCTGGGTGGACCGCACGGCGTACGATCCGACGGGGATGACCGGGAACGTCCGGCCCGGCACGGTGACCGGCACGGTGACCCAAGCCGAGGCCGAGCTCGCTGCGGAACGCTTCGAGAAGATCTGGGAAGTCGACCGATCGTACTTCGGGCACGAGGCGAACCCGCTCGAGAAGCCGCACCGCACCCCGCCACGGCTGCCCGACAACTGGCGTGACGCCGACGGCGACGTGCACATCAACATCGTCAACTTCCCGATGGATACGATCGGCGCGTCTTTGAGTTACACGGCCGGGTACTTCTCCTCGGCCGACGAGTATCCGGTCGAGGTGAACCCGCATTCCAACGAGGGTGAGTTCTTCTACATGAACTCGCTGATGCTGACGACGGGAGGCGACACCTACGCGGGGGTGCTCGCGCACGAGTTCTACCACATGATCCAGTTCGCCAACGACGCGACGGAAGCGACGTGGATCAACGAGGGAATGGCCGACATCGCGATCGAGGTCAACGCGATCCCGGGCCTCACCGAAGGCCACATGTCGGCGTTCTTCGCCGAGCCGGCCGGCGACCAGCTCACGCACTGGGGCGGCCAGATCATCGACTACGGCGCGGCATACGCGTTCCTTACCTACCTCTTCGAACACTACGGCGGGCCCGACAACCCGGCGACGTCGTTCAAGGAGAACTATCTCATGGCCGAGGCGATCACCAAGGTCGCTGAAGATGACATGCCGGGTCTCGACGTCGTGCTGCGCTCGAACCCGCAGAAGAGCAAGATCGACCCCTACTACCGGAACAAGAACGCCAACGACGTATTCCTCGACTGGGCGGTAGCGAACTTCCTCGACGACACTGCGATCGGCGCCGGCCAGTATGGGTATCGAAACGTCGATCAGAAGGTCCCTGCCACCGCCACCTATGACACCTATCCGGCGGCGCTGCCCGCAGACGGGGACGATCCGCCGACGATCACGCCCTACACGAACCGCTACTACAAGTTCTCATCGGCCGGCGACGGGGGCGTCGAGTTGACGGCCGACCGGTTGGTGAAGATCGTCGACAACCTCGACGGGATCCCCTCCGGAACGCACGAGTACTGGGGCAACCGCGTCGACGAGTCTGAGACGATGATGACGCGAGCCGCCGACTTGCGCGGCACATCCGCCCCGGAGCTGTCGTTCTGGTACTGGTACGACATCGAGACCGACTGGGACTATGCCTATCTCGAGGTGTCTCAGGACGCGGGGAAGTCCTGGGAGTTCGTCGTGTGCTGCGAGTCCACCAGCACCAACCCGAACGGGAACAACGACGCCGTCACCCAGGGCGCGGGCATCACCGGGCAGTCGGGCGTCAACACCGCCGTCGAGCAGGTCGTGTACCAGCTCGAGTCCCAGGGCGAGGATCCGCGCGGAACCCTGGGCATCTCCCCTGCCTGGGTCGAGGAGACCGTGGATCTGTCCGACTACGCCGGTAAGCAGGTGCTCATCCGCTTCCGGTACTCAACCGATCCCGCCGTCACCAACCCCGGCTTCACCGTGGATGACATCTCGCTGAAGGACGGCGGGAAGGTCGTCTGGGTCACGGACACGGCCGAAGCGGCCACCTCCCCGTGGGCCTTCGAAGGAAGCGGCGCCGCAACGTTCCTCCGCATCACCCCGCAGATCACGAACGTGATCCGCCCGCTCGTGATCAAGTTCGGCGCCGAGACGGTCGTGTCGGCGCCCGGCGTCACGACCTCCGGCGATGAGTCCAAGGCCGGCGAGGCGATGGACGCGCTGAACTCGGTCCTGGTGGTGACGTCGATCAGCCCGATCACATCCGAAAGCTTCGAATACGGCTTCGCGGCGAATGCGAGCGAGGCGGCCGACATCACCGCGCCCGTACTCGACGAGATACCCGAGCAGTTGACGCTTCCGTACCCGCTGCGATGGAAGCCCGCTTCGAAGTCGGGGAAGTTCAACGTGAAGGAGTACCTCGTCGAGGAGACGACGGTCTTCGCCGAGCTCCTCAAGGAAGACGCTGAGAACGGTCTGGACAAGTGGGAAACCGAGACCGCAGGGGTCGTCCTCGACTGGCAAACATCGAGCGACACTTCGCACTCCGATCCGACGAGTTTCTCGGCTCGCGGCGTCGAGGGCGCAGGGGAAGCCGACGCGCTGCTGACCATGAAGGACTTCATCCAGGTCCCTTCCAGAGGCTCGACCGAGCTCCGGCTGTGGTCGTGGTTCCTCAACGAGGGCGACGATTCCGGCAACATCGAGGCCTCGTCTGACGGGGAGAACTGGAAGACCCTCACGTCGGTCGTGCGCTCCGCCCTGGCACCGGACGCGGCGCCCGATGTCGTCGCCGGTCGGCCGATGACCGAAGTGGTCGTGCCGCTCGACTCCTTCAAGGGTCAGCCGGTGAAGCTCCGGTTCCGGTACCACACCGGGCCCGACAACAGAGCGGGCTCGACGCCGCTCGGCTGGTACATCGACGACATCGCGGTGCAGTCGACGGACTGGGCCGAGATCGGCCGGACGGCGCAAACCTCGTTCACGCTGACCCACCGCCCGACCGGCACCAACAATTACCGCGTCGGCGCGCTTTACACGGAGAACCTTCTCGGCCCCTGGAGCGACACCGTCGGCGCGGCCGTCAAGGGTGGATCCACCGTCCGTGGAGGTACGAACAAGCCCCTGCCGGCGACGGGTGTGGGCACAGGGCTCGGCGGCATACTGCTGCTCATGGCCGCGTTCGCGACGAACCGCTGGGTGCGACGGCGCCCGGCTTAGACGCGTGACGCACGCGAGCGAACGGCCCGGACAACCTCCGGGCCGTTCGCTTTCCGGTGGAACCGTTACGCGGTGAGAGTCGCTGAGAAGATCGGCGCGCGGCTCGGCTTCGACGCCTGAGGCTCCTTCTCGATCGTTACGGCCACCGCGTCGTAGCCGTCGGCGTCCATCCCGAGCGCGAGAACGGCGAGGCCGTCATCGGGTCGGAAGACGCCCGCGCTGACCGGGGTGCCGTCGCGCATGAACCACACCTGAAGGACGTGCCCTGCCGGCGGAGCGTCTACGTCGCGTGCGACGAGCACGGACTCGCCCGGACGCTGCGAGAACAGGATCGTCCCACGCTCGCCGCCGCCGAGCCGCACCGTCTGGGCATCGGGAGACCCGATCAACGTCAGGGCACGGGCGAACGCGACCGTCTCGGCGCGGGCGTCGTCGACCCGGGAACCCAGCTGGAGGTTCCAGGCGCCGAGGCCCGCGATCGCGACCATGGCCGCGGCAACGCCGGTGCGCGCCCACCAGCGCGACCGGGTGGGAACGGCGGCCCGCTTCGCCGGACGTTCGCCCCGGATCCGTTCCATGAGCTGCTGCTCGACCACGTCGGGGGCGGAGCGCGACCCTGCCACGAGCGCGAGGTCGCCGACGACTTCACGGAAGTCCGCGAGCATCCGGCTGCACGACTCGCAGCCGGGGAGGTGCTCGAGCAGGACGCCTTCGATCTCGCGACGGTCGGCGTCGTCGAGCGCGCCGAGCGCGTAACTGGCGACCGCTTCCTCTAGCTGCCCGTGGTCCATCCGTCCTCCGATGCCGCTGCCTGAAGCGCTTCCCGGAGCCGGCGCATGGCCGAGAGCGTCCGGGACTTGACCGTTCCCAGCGGGACCCCCGTTTCGTGGGCTACTTGGGTCTGGGTTAGGCCCTTGAAGTACGCGAGGTCGATCATCCGGCGCTGCTCGGTCGAGAGACCCGCCAGCGCGCCGCGAACCTGTTCGCGCCGGGCCGACAGCCAACCCTCCTCGATCACGTCGTCGAATCCGCCGTCGAAGTCCGGCTCGGTGTTGATGTGCGAGCGGCGCCGCTCGGCCTCCTCACGGCGAACCGCGTCCACGGCCCGGTGATGGACCTGAGCGAAGAGCCACGACCGGACGCTCCCTCGTGCGGGATCGTAAGCGCCGGCCTTGCGCCAGACCGACAGGAAGACCTCTTGGAGAACCTCCTCCGCCATCGCGCGCTCCCCGAGTACCCGGAGGGCGAGTCCGAACGCGGAGGCCGAGTATCGCCGGTACAGCTCGGTAAAGGCCGAGCGGTCCCCGTCGGCCGTCCCGGCGACGAGATCTTTGTCCCTGCGGTCCTGTAGATCGCTGAGCTGCATCCGTTCGGGCCTCATCGCAACACCGAGCGATCCCAACCGTCCTCCCGGGGCATCCGCCGAACACATCCCCCGGTGAGTGTTCGCAGCGGAGGGGGTCCCGGTTCGCCTTTAGTCGACCCGGTCCAGGCCCAGCCGCTCCAGGCGCTCCCGGTGGCGGCCGAGCAGCTCGAGGACGAGCGCCTTGACCTCTTCCTCGCCCCCCAGGACGACCGCCAGGGCGTCCGAAGCGAGGAGCGCCTCGCGGAGACGACCCAGGGCGTTGCCGACGATCATTCCGGTGACGGCGGCCACGCGGCCCTCGGCCTCGGGGTCGGACCCGAGGATCTGGAGGATGTGCTCGAGCGCGAACGCCGCGTGCGCGCCGCGACCGGCGATCGCGTCCCGGACCGAAGCTGCGGTCTTCTCGTCGAGATGCGGCCCGATCAGCTCGGCGAAGTCGGCGGAGATCGCGTCGCCGACGTACTGGAAAACCTGAGCGTCCAGCCACGTCTGCGTCGGGGCGGCGTCGTAGAAGAAGTCGAGGGCGCCGCGGAACTGTGCCATCGCACTCTCGGGATCGGGCGTGAGCGAAGCCAGCCTGCGACGCAGGACCTGATACCGCTCGAACTCTTCGATCGCGAATCCGGCCTGACGTTCCTGCAGCGCGATCGTCGGCGCGGTGCGCGAGACGGAAGCGGAGAGGTCGAACACCCGCAGCAAGGCGTATGCGAGCGCTCCGACGATGCGCGCGGCCGCCTCGTCCTCCGGCAGAGGTGCGCCGCCGTCCGCTTCCGGTGCTGGGGCCATAGGTACGCATTCTTGCAGGTCACAGCCTCCCCGTCGAAGCCTCTTTGCCTCCGAGGAGCCCCTTTGGTAGACATCCCGCGGGCTTGGAAGAGCCTCGGTAGGCGTTGCTTGGTCTGGTCGGACGAGCCGCCGGAAAACCCGGGGCCATAAAAGGAGCTGGTTGATGTTGAGGGGGGTAAGACGCCTGCGCAGCTTCGTAGGCGTGTTCCTACTCCTCATTTCGTTGGCTGCGACGGCTCAGCCGGCTTCCGCCGAAAGCAGGCTCGCCGAAACGAGACGCAAGCTCGCCGCCACCCGCGCGCGCCTCGCCGCCGTCCGCCAGACCGACGCCCAGCTCCTCGCGGTCATCCGCCAGCTCGGCGGCCAGCTCTCGACCGTTCGTGTCTCGCTCTCGAGGGCCGAATCGGTCCTCGCTCGGATCGAAGCCAACATCCGCGGCCAGGAGCGCCGGCTGGAGAAGCTCGACGCCGAGCGCCTTCAACGTGCCTCGATCGTCGGGGAACGCGCCCGCGCCCTCTACATCATGGGGGCCGGGATGCAGACGGAAGCGCTGCTTGCCTCTGACTCGATCAGCGAGTTCATCGAGCGCTCGGAGTCCCTCGATCAAGCGCTGCGCTTCGACCAGATGGTGATGGACGACCTCGCGCGGATAGCCGATCAGACCACGAAGGCCAAAGCTCTGCTGACGCGAGACCGGTCGAAGGTGGCAGCGATCCGTCGCGGCATCGCCGAGCGGGCTGCGGAGCTGGCCGACGTCCTCGCCGTGAAGCAGGTCGCGGAAGCTCAGCTCGGCGGTCAGATCAGCGCCTACCAGCGCGAGGTGGCCGAGCTCGAACGCGAGCAGGCCCGCATCCTCGCCATCATCCGGGCCCGGCAGACGCAAAGCACCGGCCCGATCAGCCGCAAGGGGTTCATCTGGCCGTTCCGCGGCCCGATCACCTCCGACTACGGTCCACGGTGGGGGGGATACCACACCGGCATCGACATCAACTGTGAGACGGGCGACCGGATCGTCGCCTCGAAGGCCGGCAAGGTCATCGCCGCCGAGTGGGGCGGCGGATACGGGCGGATGGTCATCATCGACCACGGCAACGGCGTCTCGACCCTGTACGCCCACAACTCGGCCCTGTACGTCTCGGAGGGCCGCTCCGTCTCACGCGGCCAGCGGATCGCCGCCTGCGGAGAGACGGGTCGTGCCTACGGCGACCATCTGCACTTCGAGGTTCGCATCAACGGGAACCACACGAACCCGCGAAACTTCCTTCCCTAGACGCCTTCTACGGCGTCCAGCAGCCCCCGATCGTTCCCGAGTACGGACCGTTCCATTCCGACGTCTTGAAGACGAACGGCGCGCGGTAGTTATCGGGGTCCGAGATGAAGCAGAGCCCCGGCCGGGTGGCGAACGGGATCAGGTCGAGCTCCGCGACGAGCGGTTCGTAGTACGCACTGCCGGTCGTGGCGTTGGGCGGGAGCCAGTTGTCGTGGTGCGCCGGCATGAACACCTTCGGCCGCAAGGACTCGACGTAGACCCGGACGTCCTTCAGCCCGTTCGTGATCTGGTTGAACCCCTGGACCGCGCCGAGCTCCAGATCCACGGAGCCGAGCGCCGCGAGTGCTCGGCGGATCTCCTCGGTTCCGCCCTCGCCCGGGTTGGAGAGCGGGCCGACGGTGTCGTGCCAAGCCAGAGAGAACTGACCCCACTGGAACCGGTACACCACACTGCCACCCTCGTCGTCGCCGGAATTGTCGAACAGGTGCGCGAAGTCGGTCGGTGAGGGCGGGTACTGAAGTATCGCCGGCGGGCCGTTGGGGACGCCGACCGGAGCTCGCAGGCTCGTCGGGTCGGGCGGACGAGGAGAGGAATGTTTCCCGAGGGCCGCGGTGACGCCGAGTCCCGGAGGGCCCTCCGTCGGGTGACCCAGGGTGCCGAACGGGGTCGGCGGCACGTACGGCGGGCTCGGTGGCTGGGAGTTGCCGCCGTGGAACTCGTTGCCGGCGGCGTCGAGGATCGGCACGCACGCGACCGCGTCGGGGTTCGTCGCGTCTTCCTTCGCTCCGGCGCAATGCTCGGCGGTGCCGATGATCTTCGCGCCGGTCGCCTCGGCGATCGCGCCCGCGTGCGCCGCGTGATCGAAGTGCCCGTGGCCGATATAGATGTACTCGGGGTCGGCGGCGATCAGATCTCCGACCGTGATCGGCACGTAGTCGGCGATCGTCCCCTGGATCACCCAAGCGTCCAGCAGCACCACATGGCCGCCGAACGAAGCGATGAAGTTGGTGACGCCGAACCAGCGGAGCCGAACCTGCCCCGGGTCGTTCCAGCCATGACCGAGCAGCCGGTCGCGGGCCGCCACGACCGGGTCGGGACCCGAGATGCCCGGGCGCACGGCGACGACCGCGGCGCACAGCGCCAGGACGAGGGCGATCTGGGAGCGTCGGCGCAAAAGGGAACCTCTTCTCGGTGGTGCTCCCCGGGGAGTTCGTCTGCGGCGGGTCTGGTTCCTGCCGATCGTTCCCCGGCGGCGCTTAGGCGGTCGCCCGGCGGGCGCCTTCCTCGAAGCTACGTCCGAGGAACTGCTTGGCGGCTCCGACGATCCGCTGCGGCCTGACCCGGAGCTCGAGGATGCTCTTGGCGCGAAGCAGGCGGCCGTTGGGCAAGCGGCGGGCAAGCTCGTCGGCGTCTCCGAACGTGTGGAGCGGGTCCCGGGGATGGCCTATGACCAGGGCGGGCACGGGACAGCGCTCGACTTCCGGCCAGCGGTGTCCTTGCTCGGCAGTAGCCAGCAGACCTTCGATCACCGCGGCGCCGGAAACGGGATTCTCGGCCAGGATCGCGAGCGACTCCTTGAAACCGGGATAGAAGCGGAGATCCGGTAGCCGGCGCGACGCGAACGCGAGCGTCCGGGCCGCGCCGCGCCGTCGGAGCATGGCGGCGACCGGACGGAACGCGCGGCGAGCGAACTTGGCGCCGCGTTCGAGCACCGGCATCTCGAGCACGGCGCCGGCGACGCGGTCCGGGAACTCGACCATCGCGGCGAGCGCCACGTCCGCCCCGAGCGACGTACCGAAGAATCCGCCGCGCTCGGCGCCGAGGTGATCGAGCAATGCGATCGTGTCGAGCGCGAACTTCTGCATCGAGTAGTGCGCTCCTTCGATCGGCCGGGAAGAGCGGCCGTGTCCGTGCAGCTCGAGCAGGACCGGCCGGAAGTCGCCGTGGAAGGATCGCGCCAGCGGCAGCATCATCTCCGACGAGAGAAGCAGCCCGTGAAGGAAGATGACGGTTCTGTCGCGGGGGCCGCCGAGATCCTCGTACGAGAGGACCAATCCGTCCCGGTCGAAGGTCGGCACGGTCGGGTAGCATAGCCGACGTGCCTTCCGCTCCCGCGCAGACCGTCGGAGAGCTCGTCGCGTCCGGCTGGCAGGACAGAACCGTCAAGGACGAGCTCCGTGAGAACCTGATCGCACGCCTGCGCGCGGACGAGCCGCTCGTCACCGGGATCGTCGGTTACGAGGACACCGTGCTGCCGGGTCTGGAACGCGCGATCCTCGCCGGACACGACGTGATCATCCTGGGCGAACGCGGGCAGGCGAAGACGCGGCTGATCCGCCAGCTGGTGGAGCTCCTCGACGAGCGGATCCCGATCGTCGCCGGATGCGAGGTCAACGATTCGCCGCTCACGCCGATCTGCGCTCGCTGCCGCGCGCTCGTCGCCGAAAAGGGCGACGAGACGCCGGTCGAGTGGATCGGTCGCGACCGGCGCTTCTCCGAGAAGCTCGCGACGCCCGACGCGTCGGTGGCCGATCTGATCGGCGACGTCGATCCCATCCGCGTCGCGGAGGGCCGTTATCTCGGCGACGAGCAGACGATCCACTTCGGGCTCGTTCCCCGAACGCACCGGGGCATCTTCTCGATCAACGAGCTCCCCGACCTGCCGGCGCGGATCCAGGTCGCCCTGCTCAACATCCTGGAGGAACGCGACGTCCAGATCCGCGGCTACAAGATCCGCCTGCCGCTCGACCTCATGCTCGTCGCCACGGCGAACCCCGAGGACTACACGAATCGCGGACGCATCATCACCCCACTGAAGGATCGCTTCGGCAGCGAGGTCCGCACGCACTACCCCGAGCACATCGAGGACGAGATCGAGATCATCGAGCAGGAGGCGAAGCCGCCGTCCGCGTCGGTCCCGGTGCGGGTCCCCGTCTTCCTGACGGAGGTGCTCGCCGAGTTCACACGCCAGGCGCGCCGCTCGCCGCACGTGAACCAGCGGTCCGGCGTCAGCGTGCGATTCTCGATCGGGAACCGCGAGGTGCTCGCCGCTTCGGCCGTCCGCCGTGCCGTGCGGACCGGCGAGCCCGAAGCGGTCCCGCGCGTGGCGGATCTCCCGGCCGTGTTGCAGTCCTCGATGGGCCGCGTCGAGTTCGAGACCTTCGAGGAAGGTCGCGAGGCCGACATCATGGATCGCATGCTGCGTCAGGCGACGCTCGAGGTGTTCCGCCGCCGGCTCGGCGGCATGGACTTCGCCGCGCTCGTGAAACGCTTCGAAGAAGAAGGGCTCGAGGTCGACACCGGCGACCTGACCTCGGCGCAAGAGCTGCTCAAGCAGGTCGGCGAGGTGAAGGGCCTCGCGCAGCTGATGAAGCGTCTGGGCGTCGAGGACGAGTCCCCGGCGCACGCGGCCTCGGCGCTCGAGTTCGCGCTCGAAGGTCTTCATCTCTCGCGGCGGCTCAACAAGCACGAGACCCCGCGCGGCTCACGCTACGCCGCGGACTGAGGCCCATGCGCAGTTATCGATACCGGCGCTGGGACGGCACCCAGGAGCCGATCGGCGACGACCTCACCGTCGAGTCGCTCATAGACGAGCTTTCCGAAGACATCCTCTCCGGCATGGACCCGCAGCAAGCGATGCGCAGCCTCATGCGTCGCGGGATGCAGGGGAACTTCGGTGGGATCAACTCCTTGCTCGAGCGGTTGCGCAAGGCACGCGAGCGCGAGAAGGCCAAGGGGCAGCTCGGTGGGATGCTCGAGCAGGTGCGCGAGCAACTCGACCGGATCTTGGAGCAAGAGCGCGCTGCCCTGGCCGAGCGGACCGATGATCCCGAGGCCCGGATGCGCGAGGGGTACCTCGACGACCTGCTGCCCGACGCGGCCGGCCGGATCAACGGTCTCAAGAACTACGACTTCGTTTCGCCGGAGGCGCGCGCGGAGTTCCAGGAGCTGCTCGAGAAGATCCGTCAGGAAGTGCTCGGCTCGGCGTTCCGGCAGCTGTCGTCGGCGATGAAGAACATGACGCCCGAGCAGATCGCCCGGATGAAAGAGATGCTCGGCGACCTCAACCGCATGCTCGACCAGAAGCGGAGCGGCACCGGGCCGTCGCAGGACGAGTTCGACGAGTTCATGCGCCGCTACGGCGACTTCTTCCCCGAGAACCCGCGCAACCTCGACGAGCTCATGGAAGCGCTCGCGAAACGGATGGCCGCGATGGGCCGGCTGTTGAATTCGCTGTCGCCGGAGCAGCGCGCCGAACTGATGGACCTCGCGCGCGAGGTGATGGACGACATGGATCTGTCGTTCGAGGTCGACCGTCTGGCGAGCTCCCTGCAAGATCTGTTCCCCGACCTCGACTGGGACTCGGCCGTGCCGATGGACGGCGACGACCAGCTCGGCCTGCGCGAGGGCTTGGAGGCGATCGAGCGGATCACCGACTACGACGAGCTCGAGCGCGCGCTGCGCTCCGACCGCGCCGGGCCGGCGCTGCAGGACGTGGACGTGGACAAGATCCGGCGCACGCTCGGCGAGGACGCCGTACGCGACGTCCGGCGCCTGCGCGAGATCGAGAAGATGCTCGAGCAAGCCGGCTTCCTGGTACGGCAGAGCGGGAAGCTGAAGCTCACGCCGCGCGGGGTCCGCAAGCTCGGCGAGCGCGCGCTGGCGCGGGTGTTCGAGCGGCTGACGGTCGACCGGCCGGGGACGCACGACGCGCGCGACGCCGGAGGGATGGGCGAGCCGACCGGGGCGACGCGGCCATGGCGCTTCGGCGATCCCTTCGCGATCGACGTACAGCGCACCGTCCACAACGCCGTGCTGCGTCAGGGCCCGACCCGCGGGCGGGTGCGCCTGCAAGCGGACGACTTCGAGGCGGTCGAGTCCGAGAACCGCACGACGGCGGCGACCGCGCTGCTGCTCGACATGAGCTTCTCGATGCCGATGCGCGGCAACTGGGAGCCGGCGAAACGCATGGCGCTGGCGCTGCACTCGTTGATCGCGTCGAAGTATCCGGAGGATCAGCTCTACATCATCGGCTTCAGCGCGCT